>JALQYS010000106.1 GCA_023254015.1 Paracoccaceae bacterium | reverse complement strand
GTTTTTCCGGGGCAGGGCGCCCAGACCATCGGCATGGGCCGCGCCTTGGCCGAGGCCTATCCGGCGGCAAGGGCGGTGTTTGACGAGGTGGACGAGGCCTTGGGCGAAAAGCTGTCGGCGCTGATCTGGGAGGGCGAGATTGCCGAGCTGACCCTGACGCAGAATGCCCAGCCCGCGCTGATGGCGACCTCGATCGCCGCCTTGCGCGCGCTGGAGGCCGAGGGGCTGGGGCTGGAGCACGCAGCCTTTGTGGCCGGCCACAGCCTGGGCGAATATTCCGCGCTTTGTGCGGCGGGGGCGCTGGATCTGTCGGATACCGCGCGGCTCTTGCGCACCCGCGGCCGCGCCATGCAAGAGGCGGTGCCGGTGGGCGTCGGCGCGATGGCCGCGCTTTTGGGCATGGGGTTCGAGGCCGCGATGGAGGTGGCAGCCGAGGCCGCCCAGGGCGAGGTCTGCCAGGCCGCCAATGACAATGACCCGGCGCAGGTCGTGGTTTCGGGCCACAAGGCCGCGGTGGAACGGGCGGTAGAGATCGCCAAGGCGCGCGGCGCCAAGCGGGCGATGCTCTTGCCGGTCTCGGCCCCTTTCCACTGCGCGCTGATGCAGCCCGCCGCTGCCGTGATGTCCGAGGCGCTGGCCGCGGTTGCGATCCATGCGCCCAAGGTGCCGGTGGTGGTCAACGTGCGTGCCGAGGCCGTGACCGAACCCGACCGGATCCGCGCGCTTCTGGTTGCGCAGGTGACAGGCTCGGTCCGCTGGCGTGAAAGCGTGATGTGGATGGAGGGCGCGGGCGTGACCGAGTTCTGGGAAATCGGCGCGGGCAAGGCGCTGTCGGGGATGATCAAACGCATTGCGCAGGGCGAGGTGACCACGCGGGCCATCGGCACGCCCGAGGATGTGGCGGCCGTGAAGGGCTGAGGACGTTGGCCTTTTGGCCGGCCCCGGGGGCGCTTCGCCCCCCGGACCCCCAGAGGATATTTAGGCACAGAGGATGGAACCTGCGGGTTGCCTCACGGAACAGGAGTTACCCATGTTTGACTTGACCGGAAAGACCGCGCTGGTGACCGGGGCTTCGGGCGGGATCGGGGCGGCGGTGGCGCGTGCGCTGCACGGCGCGGGGGCGACCGTGGGCCTGTCTGGCACCCGGGTGGAGCCCCTGCAGGAACTGGCGGCGGAATTGGGCGATCGGGCGCATGTGCTGCCCTGCGATCTGTCGGATGCGTCGGCGGTGGAGGGTCTGGTGGGGCGGGCGGTCGAGGCGATGGGCTCGGTCGACATTCTGGTGAACAATGCCGGGATCACCCGCGACACGCTGGCGATGCGGATGTCGGACGAGGATTGGCTGTCGGTGATCGAGGTCAACCTGAATTCGACCTTCCGGCTGTGCCGCGCGGCCATCCGCCCGATGATGAAGGCGCGCTGGGGTCGGATCATCAATGTCACCTCGGTGGTGGCGCAGGCCGGCAACCCCGGTCAGGTGAACTATTCTGCTGCCAAGGCGGGGGTGGCGGGGATGAGCCGGTCCTTGGCGCAAGAGGTGGCCAGCCGGGGCATCACGGTGAACTGTGTGGCGCCGGGGCTGGTGGAGACGGCCATGACGGGCAAGCTGAACGATGAACAGCGCGGCAAGATTCTGGCCGGCGTTCCGGTGGGCCGCATCGGCCGGCCTGAAGAGATCGCGGCGGGGGTTTTGTTCCTGGCCTCGGTTGAGGCCTCTTATGTCACTGGCGCGACCTTGGACATCAACGGCGGCGGGGATATGCTGTAGCCCACCAAAAGCATTGCCACGCGCCTTGGCCCTTGCTATAGGCGCGCGGGACCAACCCGGCGGAGACCCGGCGGGATTTTCTGAAAGCCGGGATGTTTCCCGCGAACCGTGAAAGAGGAAGTGACATGAGCGACATCGCCGATCGCGTGAAGAAGATCGTGGTGGAACATCTCGGCGTTGATGCCGACAAGGTGACCGAGAATGCCTCGTTCATCGACGATCTGGGCGCGGACAGCCTCGATAACGTCGAACTGGTCATGGCTTTCGAAGAAGAGTTCGGCATCGAGATCCCGGATGATGCCGCCGAAACCATCCAGACCTTTGGCGACGCGGTGAAGTTCATCTCGTCTGCCGCCTGATCCGTTCGGACAGGTTTGCGGAACAGGCACCCTTCGGGGTGCCTTTTTCGTTTGCCCTCGGGCGTTTGCCGGGGCTGGACTGGAAGTGCAGAGCGTCTGGCCGCCCGCAGGCCGGGGGTTTCTGGCACCGTTGGGGGGCTGGCGGTCGTGGAGCCTTTAGGGAAGATCGGCACAGTGGGCTGGGGGGACGTGGGCCGAGGCCGGGTTGAGCGGGCCTTTCCGCAGCACATTGGAGGGGCGCGGCCTGCTGGATATTGTGGCGGCGAAGGGAGAGGGCGGGCGCGACGGGTCGCCGAATTCCGATACGGAATTCGGACTGGAATTTGTGACAAATTCCGGCCCCAGCCGATTCCCCGACCGCTGCAGAGGTGGGGATCATTCCTCGTCCTTGACAAGCACGATCTCGCCGGCTGCCTCCAGCTGCCGCACAGCGTTGATGACCGCAGTCATCGCGGCCTCGGCATCCTTTTCCTTCACCTTGCCGCGCCCGGCCATCTCCTCGCGCAGGCCCTGCGCGAGGCGCTGAGACATGTTGGCCAGGATAAACTCGGCCGCCGCAGTCTGTTCGGCATCTGCCTGCGCGCCGGCGAGTGCCGTGACCAGAACTGGCTGATCGACGATGCGGACGATCTTTGGCACATCGCGCGGCACCACGCGCGCGGGCAGGTGGACAAAGGTGAAGATGGCCTTGCGGACCTCGGCGGCGAATGCGGCATCCTCGGCCTCCAGCCCGGCCAGCACCGCATCACGGGTCTGCGCCCCCGAAACGTTCAGGATCGCGCCCACCCGTTCAACCGGGCCGGTGTCAAAGGCGCGGGGGGGCTGGGCGTCAAGTTGCGCCACCAGTGCCGCCCCGATCCGCCGCACGGTTTCGGGATCGACATTGCCGGTCAGGCTGACGGCATAAGCCACACGCCTTGCCTTTTCACCCGGCAGCTTGCCCAGAAGCTCGGCCGAGCGCGCCACCGGCAGTTTTGACAGCATCACGGCGGCCACCTCGACGCTTTCTTCCTCAAGCACCGGCATCAACCGCTCAAGCGGCAGTTGCGTCAGCCGATCCCAGGGGTCGGCTTTGGCGCTGGCCCCGGCCAGTCGGCGCAGGCGGCTGGCCGCGTTGGCCGAGATATGGCCATCCATGACCTGCAGCGCCCCTTCGATCCCGCCGGGGAAGGCAAGGCCAACCTGTTCAAGTTCGTTCAGGAACTCTTCGACCACCAGCGCCAGGGTGCTTCGGTCAACCAGACGCATCTGGCCGATCTGTTCGGTCAAGGCGGCCTGCATGTGATCGGGCAGCTTGGCCAGCGGCAGCGCCGCCCCCTCGGCAAGCAGAAAACGCACGATCACGGCGGCCTTCTCGCGGGGGCTCAACCGCCGGGGCGGGGGCAAGGCGGGGGCTGCCGCCTTCTGCCTGTCTGCCCGCGTCAGACCCGCCATATCCGTCATGCTCGCCTCCTGCGATTCCCGATCCTTGGAACAGGGTCGCAGGCCCCGGTTAATGCCGGGTTTCCGGGTAAGGCCTGGCTCGGGCCGAAGGTTCGGGCATGCAGCTTTGGTTCCGGTCGTTCCCGATCATGCCCTCGGCCCGGGGCATCTTGACCTTGCCGCGGCCGCCCTGGGCAAGGCCCGCCGTCGGCAAGTGCGCGGCAAGACCGAGGGGGCAAGGCCGGAACGGCCCTGCCGGCCTGAAAAGGCCATCATGGAAATCCGCCTTGCCGCGCGGGGACTTTCGGCCAGTGCCGCCGGTCAGGCGCCGAACACCCGCCGGAAGATCGTGTCGACATGTTTGGTGTGATAGCCAAGATCGAACTTCTCTTCGATCTCGGCCGGAGAAAGCGCGGCGGTCACTTCGGGGTCGGCCAGAAGCTCGGTCTTGAAATCCGCACCCCGTTCCCAGACTTTCATCGCATTGCGCTGCACCAGACGATAGCTGTCCTCGCGGCTGACGCCAGCCTGGGTCAGTGCCAGAAGCACGCGCTGCGACATCACGAGGCCCTTGAACTTGTGCAGATTCTTCAGGCAGTTCTCGGGATAGACCACCAGCTTTTCCACCAGACCGGCCAGCCGGTGCAGCGCGAAATCCAGCGTGACGGTGGTGTCGGGACCGATGCCGCGCTCGACGCTGGAATGGCTGATGTCGCGCTCGTGCCAGAGCGCCACGTTCTCCAGCGCCGGCGTCACCGCCATGCGGACCAGACGGGCAAGGCCTGTCAGGTTCTCGCTGAGCACCGGATTGCGCTTGTGCGGCATGGCGCTGCTGCCCTTCTGGCCGGGCGAGAAAAATTCCTCCGCCTCAAGCACCTCGGTCCGCTGCATGTGGCGGATCTCGATGGCGATGTTCTCGATCGACGAGGCGATCACGCCCAGGGTGGCAAAGAACATCGCGTGCCGGTCGCGTGGAATGACCTGGGTCGAGATCGGCTCGGGCTTCAGGCCCATCATCTTGCAGACATGCTCTTCCACGGACGGATCGATGTTGGCAAAGGTGCCGACCGCGCCCGAAATCGCGCCGGTGCGGATTTCTTCGCGCGCGGCCACCAGCCGTGCCCGGCCCCGGTCCATCTCGGCGTAGAAGCGGGCGAAGGTCAGGCCCATGGTGGTGGGCTCGGCATGGATGCCATGGCTGCGCCCGATGCGGAGCGTGTCCTTGTGCTCGAACGCGCGGGTCTTGAGCGCGGCCAGAACCCGATCGATCGCCTTGAGCAGCAGGTCCGAGGCACGGACCAGCTGGATGTTCAGCGTGGTATCCAGAACGTCACTCGACGTCATGCCCTGATGGACAAAGCGCGCATCCTCGGCGCCGACATGCTCGGCCAGATGGGTGAGAAAGGCGATGACGTCATGCTTGGTGACGGCCTCGATCTCGTCGATCCGGGCAACATCGAAGGTCACATCGCGGGCCTTCCAGACCGCCTCGGCATTGGCCTTGGGGATCACGCCAAGGGCTGCCTGCGCGTCACAGGCATAGGCCTCGATCTCATACCAGATGCGGAACCGCGTCTGCGGCTCCCAGATGGCAACCATTTCAGGGCGGGAATAGCGGGGGATCATGGGCAACCTCGGCTGGCAAGACAGGGTGAGACAGGGCAAGGATCGCATAGACCGCATGGGCGCGGGGCGCAAGGCAGAGCGGCCCGCGCCACGCCTGCGGCCGGCCGGGCAGAGGGGGCTGTCTGCCCCCCTCTTGGCTGCGCCAATTCACCCCCCGAGGATATTTTTCCACAGAGGATGAACCTTAAGTCTTTGTTAGCAGATTTTGTAACACTCTAGCCTTGCGGTACAGGCGGGGACGCCGATGACCGACACAGGGGATGGCGCCCCGCGGCTTGGCCGGGCCACCCGTCGGGGCGCTTGAACCTTCCCTGGTGCTTCTTTGTCATCCTCTGTGCCCAAATATCCTCGGGGGGAGGCGCGCAAGCGCCGTGGGGGGCAGACAGCCCCCCGGCGACGCCCACCCAAGGCACCCGCCGCCCCCGATGAGAAGCCGAAGGCGCACGAATAGGCTGGGTCAATGGCCCATCAGGCGCTCGTCAAAGGGGTATCGGGTGAGGTTCTCGCAGCCGGTCTCGGTGATCAGCACCTGATCTTCGAGCTTGATCGAGAAATCCCCGCCCTCGGGCGAGATCAGCGCCTCGACGCAGAGCACCATGCCGGGTTCCAGCACCGCGTCGAAGGCGCCTTCGGTCCAGCCGTCGGGGTAATTCACATAGGGCCATTCGTCGCACAGCCCCACCCCGTGCATCTTGCAGGCATATTTCTGCTTCCAATACTGGTCGTCCAGCTTGTGCCCGCCGAAAACCAGTTCCATGATGCTGACACCGGGTTTCAGGCGTGCCTGATGGTCGCGGATGTGGTCAAGCCCGTGGTGGAAGGCTGAAACCATGGCATTGCTCGGGCGCTGGTCGCCCAACCACCAGGTGCGCGAGATGTCGATGCAAAAGCCGTAGCAGCCGATCAGGTCGGTATCAAAGGCCACGATCTCGTTCGGTTGCACGATGCGGGGGCCGCATTCCTGGAACCAGGGGTTGGTGCGTGGGCCGCTTGCCAGAAGCCGGGTCTCGATCCATTCGCCGCCGCGCCTGATGTTGGCCTTGTGCAGTTCCGACCAGATATCGTCCTCGCTCATGCCGCCCAGAGGAACGCCGATGCGGGTGGCGCGCTCCATCTCGGCAATCCCGGCTTCGCAGGCGTGATGGGCGCAGCGCATGGCAAGGATCTCGTCGGGGCCCTTGATGGCGCGGACGCGTTCGGTCACCTCCTCGCCTTCCTCGACGACAAAGCCGATCGCCTCGAGCGCGCGCAGCCCATGGACCATGATCTTGTCCACCGCGAGCCGCCGGTTCGATCCGGCATGCGCGCGCATCACCTCATCCACCTGGGCGGCAAAGGCGGCGGCGGCCTCGCGGCCCTTGTCGCCGGTGGAGTTGTAAAAGAAGGTCGCGCCCGAGCGCAGTTCCTTCACGCGCGGGTTGAACGACACCAGGAACGGCGCGTTCTTGTATTCCCACATCACCATATGGCCGTCGGCACACAGAAGGCAGGCGCGGAACGGGTTGTGCGTGTTCCACAGCTGCATGTTGGTGGTGTCGGTCGCATAGCGGATGTTCAGGGGATCGAACATCAACAGCCCGCCATAGTCGCGGTCGATCAGGCCCTGGGTCAGCCGCCGCCAGCGGTCGTCGCGCATGCGCTCAAGGTTCGGCAGCGTCAGGCCCGCGGCCTGCCATTCGCGGAAGGCCAGCTGGGTTGGCCCGATTTCCACCCGGTCGTTGTCATTGGGTGTGCCGTCGCCCAGACGGTCGGCGCGGCTGGGGTCGATCTTGCGGCGGTCTCGGTGGTAGTCGGTCATGCGCCTCTCCCTGTGGCGCAAGAATGCCGGAGGGCTGCGCCAGAGCTGTGCCCATTGCGACACGGCGCGTCGCAATTCTGGTGCGCCCTGCGCCTTTGTCTTTGCTAGAACGCCCGCATGACTCGGCCGATCCTGCAATCCCGTCTGCCCTTTTTCCCCTGGATGGACCCGCGCACCGCGCGGCTGCCCGGTATCCTGCCGGCCGAGGCAGGGGATTGGCTTCGGGTGGACGATGCCTTTGCCGGCCAGATGGCCGAGCGTGACCGGCTGATCGCGGACCGCCCCGAGATCGTGCATGGGATGCTGGACAGCGCCCGGCCTGCGGCGGAGGAGCTTTACGCTTGCGTTCTGGAGCGGCTGGCGCGGACCGAGGGCTATGAGCTGCGCGCCACAGAGGTGCGGCGGCCCGATGGGGTGGTGGTTCCGCTTGATCCGACGCAGCCCCTGGTCACCCTCGGCCGTCTGGTGCAGGAAGACCTGTGCCTGATGGAACGTCATGGCGATGAACATGTCCTGACCGGCGCGATCCTGTGCTTTCCGGCAAGTTGGTGGTTGACCGAAAAGCTGGGACGGCCGCTTTTGGGCATCCATGTTCCGGTGGCCGAATATGATCCGGATCTTGCCCGCCGGGTGCAGCGGCTGTTCGATGCCATCCGTCCCGAACAGCCCTTGTGGCGGATGAACGCGCTGGTCTATCGCGACCCGACGTTGCACCAGCCCCGGCATGAGGGCGACCCGCGCACCGACCGGCGGGGCGGCTCTTATGTGCGCGCCGAGCGGCAATGCCTGATCCGCCTGCCTGAAACCCGGGCCGTGGTCTTTTCGATCCACACTTATGTGGTCGATATCGCCACGCTGGGCCCGGAGGAACTGGCCGGGCTGGAGGAGGCCCGGCTATAGCATCGGCAGAAGCGCCAGCATCTGCTGGGCACCCGGCCCATTCAGCGCCGCGCTGCCCAGCCCGGTCAGAACCATCAGATGGGCCGAAAGCCGCATGTTCTCGCCCTTCAGCACCCCATGGGCCATGACCACGGCACCAAGCGGCGCCCAGACCATGATGAGCGTGGCATTCATCGCATGGACCGCCAGGCGCATCGGATTGCTCATCTGTGCCACCGGCTCGACGTCGTAGAGCGCCGAGCGGATGCGCAGCAGATCGGGGTCGTAAAGGCTGCGCGTGCACAGCCCGTCATCGGCCAGGGCGGTGGGTGCGGGGGCAGGCAAGGGCAGGGGGCGATCTGACCGCATGTCGGGGCGCGGCTTGCCCGTGGCCGCGTCGGGGGGCGCAAGATCCCCCAGATCGGGCAGGGCCTCGATCAGAAGCTCGATCCATTCGGCCGACATCTCGCATCCCAGCTGGCGCCACAGAACGCCCGACGGGGTCACCCGCTGTTCCACCTCGGCGACCAGCTTCTTGCACAGCTTGTGATAAGAGGGCCGCGTGGCTGGCCGGTCGGCGGTGGCGGCGGGCCCGGCCGAGAGTGTCAGAACGCCGGCCAGCCCCTGACCGGGGTGCTCCGTCCAGTCCAACAGGATGCGCGTCCCGGGCAGATCGAAACAGACCGTGGTTTCGCTGTCCCAGCGCGTTTTGGGCGGCCGGTTCAGTTCGTGTTCGATGAACCTGTCGATGTCGCCCACCAGGCGGGCGAAGTTCATCGGCAGGGCTTGGTGACACAACACCTGGGCAATCGTACTCAAGGACGAAGCAACCATGATACGTCTCCCTCTTGAGTTGTGTTGACGTTATGCGGGTCAATTGTGCTGGGTTCTGGGAAGGTTTGTGGCCATTGCAAGAAACTGGCCACGGATTGACGACGATATTGTGGCAGGCAGGGCAACGATGGCGCGGTCTGGATGGCATTGTTCGCGCCCCAAAGAGAAAAGCCCCGCGCGGGCGGGGCTTTTGCAGCGATCGGGCATGGCGGGCTGGGCTCAGGTGCCGAAGATCTGCGCCAGTTCGGGGTTGCCGGAAATCACCGCCAGCGCCAGCCCCGTCAGGGTGGTCAGCCGGGCCGTCACCCGCATGTCCTCGCCCTTGAGCAGGTTGTAGGTCATCACCGCGGCCCCCACGGGCAGGGCGGTGGCGACCAGAGACAGGCTGATGGCGTGTGTGGCCAGGCGCAACTGGGTGGACGGCGGCTGCGGCCTGTCCTCGGCGGCGTAAAGGCAGGCGCGCAGGCGGGCAATGTCGTGGTGGTCCTGCCCCTGCGACAGCGTCGAACCGGGGCGCAACTGGCGGCGCATCTGCCGCCGGCGCAGGGCGAGGATGCGGCCCTGCGCCTCGGCCGAGCGGCGGGGACGGCGCAGGAAATTCGGCAGCGGATCGGTGCTGCGGGACAAGTACCCGGGCTGGACCAGGTTCGTCCTGGCCGCCTCGGCATCGCCCGCGACCTCGGCACTGTCGAAATCGCCCAGATCGGGAATGGATGTCAACGAAAGCACCGTCTCCATCCCGGCCAGACAGGCCTCCGACGGCGACAAGGCGCCATCGGCCGCGGCGGGCCTTGCGGGAAGGGCGGTCTGGTCGTTGGAACACAGGAACTGGTCACGGTCACGCAGCGGGCAAGGCATGTCAGTCACCCCATTGGAACCTGTAAGGGGGAATGAAACCTTTGGTTGTGCCCGTGGCAGGGAAGAATTGTGTAAAAATTGTGGTAAAGGCCCGCCATGCAGGGGCTTTCGGGCTGGGGCCCGGAAACAAATGCAGACGAAACAAATGCAAACGGGCCGCCCCAGGGGCGGCCCGTGCCATTCCGGTCAGGCCGGATCAGCAGGAGTAATACATCGCGTATTCCACCGGGTGCGGCGTGTGTTCATAGGCGTAGACCTCTTCCCACTTCAGCGCCATGTAAGCCTCGAGCTGTTCGCGCGAGAACACGCCACCGGCCAGAAGGAAGTCCATGTCCTTTTCCAGCGATTCCAGCGCTTCACGCAGCGAGCCGCAAACGGTCGGGATTTCGGCCAGTTCCTCGGGCGGCAGATCGTAAAGATCCTTGTCGGATGCCGGACCCGGGTCGATCTTGTTCTTGATGCCGTCAAGGCCGGCCATCAGAAGGGCGGCAAAGGCCAGATAGGGGTTGGCCGACGGATCTGGGAAACGGGCCTCGACGCGCTTGGCCTTCGGGCTTTCGGTCCACGGAATACGAACCGCACCCGAGCGGTTGCGCGCCGAGTAGGCCAAGAGAACCGGGGCTTCGAAGCCCGGGATCAGGCGCTTGTAGCTGTTGGTGCCGGGGTTGGTGAGGGCGTTCAGGGCCTTGGCATGCTTGATGATGCCGCCGATGAACCACAGGGCTTCCTGCGACAGGTCAGCATATTTGTCGCCCGCGAACAGCGGCTTGCCGTCGCGCCAGATCGACATGTTGACGTGCATGCCGCTGCCGTTGTCGCCCTTCATGGGCTTGGGCATGAAGGTCACGGTCTTGCCATAGGCGTGGGCCACGTTGTGGATCAACTTGCCAGCCAAAGAAAAGATGAAGCCAGCATGTTATCAAGATATACAAGAAGAAAGTATTCCAAAGGTATCGCTTGATAATGGCGGCTCTGTGAAAGTTATTGCCGGCAGTTTTCGGTATGGCAGTCAAACTATTACCGGACCAATACATGGCATTAGTACGGCACCTGTATTTCTGGATGTGCACTTACCTCCAAATGC
>JALQYS010000580.1 GCA_023254015.1 Paracoccaceae bacterium | reverse complement strand
GGGCCGACCAACGTCGAGACGGCCGGGCTGCTGCCTGCCGATGTCGAGGCAAACCTGCCGGCTGGCGAGAACATCAAGGACTCGCTCTTCCTGTCGGACGCGTTCTGGATCGACCACAAGGACGAGCTGACCGAGCGCTGGAACAACTGGGCAACCCAGTAATCCCCTGCCGGGCCTGCCATTTCTGGCGAGCCCGGGCCTTCGCCAATCCTTCGCCGAACAAGGGTTCACATGCTGACGTCGCCGCAAAAGACGCACGGCGGCCGGGTGGTGGCATTCGTGCTGCTGATCGTGCCGCTTGCGCTTTACATCCTGGTCTATCTGATCCCTTTGGGGTCGATCGTATCGCTCAGCGTTGACAATCGTGGGCTGAGCGACCGCTTTCCCGCACTGCGCGCCGAATTCGCCCTTGGGGCGGATGGCACGGTCGATGGCCGGGCGGCGGCGCTGCTGCAAGACCTTGCCGCGCTGGACACCAAGGCCAAGGGCGAGACGGCGCGCATGCTGAACCAGGAGATTTCCGGGTTCCGGTCCTTGCTGCCAGAGACGGGACGCAAGGCCGAAACCCTTGCGCTGCCGCTGATGGCCCTGGTCTGGCAGGCGCCCACGGCGGGGCAATGGCTTACGGCGCTGACGCTTTCCCTTGTAGGCCTTGCCGGGCAATACATGATCATCCGGGCCTATGACCATTGCGAGGCCTCCCTGCTGGCCCCGCTGCCTTATACCGAGATCGTCACCTCGACGCTGGTCAGCTGGTGGTTCTTGCGCGAAGTGCCCGACGCCTAGACCTTCATCGGTGTGTCGGTCCTGATCGGATCGGCGATCGTGGTCGCGCGACGGGGATGAACACGCGCCCGGACCTGCTCTTTCGCGCACCCGGCTCTCGTCAGAAACTCTTGCACAGATTGTGTTTCACATGGTTTCGACGTCAAACCAACTCATGGAATCCTGAATGTCTGTCTTGCGCCGCATCTGCCTTCGCCTTGCCTCCGTGCTTGGCCTCTTGTCGCTGCTTTTGTCTGCCCCGGCCCTTGCGCAAGCACAGACGCCATCCGCAGCCGTGCCGGAAGTGCAGATCGGGGCCTATATCCTGCGGCTGTCGAATGTTTCGCAGAAAGATGGCTCTTTTGACGTTGATGTGTGGCTGTGGTTCCGCTGGACCGATCCAGACCTGAAACCCTATGAAAGCTTTGAGTTTTCGAACGGATCGATTTCCAGCAAATCAGAACCCGTCGTCAGCAGGGATGGCGACCATTTCTACACCTCGGTCCGGGTTCAGGCGACCGTTCTGCATGATTTTGATGTTCGCAAATACCCCTTGGACAGCCATGTCCTGCACATCTATGTCGAAGACGAAAACCTGGACGCGGCCCACATGCAGTATGTGGCAGATGCCAGCACGGCCATTGACCCGGAACTGCGGGTTCCGGGGTGGACGGTGAAACTCGGCACGGCGCAGGTTGACTTGCGCAGCTATCCGACGAATTACGGACTTCAATCCAGTGGCGAAACGGCTTCAACCTATTCGCGCGCCACGTTCGAAATCGACTTGCTGCGCACCGATTACGGTCCGTTGTTCAAGCAGTTCTGGATGTCCGCGCTTTCGGTGCTTCTTGGCCTGCTTGCGTTTCGTGTGCGGGCAACCGATCTGGACGCGCGCTTTGGTCTTGGCGTCGGTTCGATTTTTGCCGCCAGCGCAAACGCCTTCGTGATAGCCGACAGCCTGCCGCAAAGCGCCGATGTCACGATGGCCGAGCAGATCAATTTCCTTTCAATCGGAACGATCTTCCTCTGCGTTGCGATCAGCGTCTGGTCCTTGCGGATCTGCTACCGTGGCAAAGACGACCTTTCAGAGCGGCTGGATCGCTGGGCCATGTCCCTGATCGGCATCGCCTATGTCGTGGCGAATGTGATGATTGTCGCGCTCAACACTTGAGCAGGTCGTGAACGGTGCCGAAAACAGGGGCTCGTTCAACAGCTGATCGCGCATTCGGCAGTTGAACGCCTCGCAAATGCCGTGCCTCGCATGGAGGCCGTGGTTGCAGGCGAAGGGCGCGTAATGATGATTATGTCATGCATGCCAGCGCAGGCCATGCCAACGGTTTCTGCCTGTGGCATCGCCAATTCGGTCAGTTGTCGGTCGCGCGGGCGGGTGCCGCGGGAGTCACGACCTTGGCGATCGCCTGCCGCAGGGCGGAGATATTGCCCGTCTTGGCCAGCATCGCATCGAACAGCGTCTGCTCTTCGGGGTCAAGCGACGCGATGTTGGCGCTGAAGGCAATGTGAAAGGCCGGCGATCCCTTGGCCTTCAGCTGCCGGATCAGGTCAACGCCGGTCATGTCCGGCAGGCCAAGATCGATGAGGATCACGTCGAATTCCGTCTTGCTGACCGCCGCCAAAGCCTCTTGGCCCAGTGCGGCGATCTGCGTTTTGATCCCCATGCCCTTCAGCACCTCGGACACCAGTTCTGCCTGCAGCGGGTTATCCTCAACCACGAGAACGGATTTCCCGGCCGGAATGCCGGTCGGCGCGGCGGCGGGCTCTGGCCGGTTCGGCAGTTGCGAGGCGGCAAGCGGCAGGCAAAGCGCAAGCCGGAAGGAAGAGCCGTGGCCGATACGGCTTTGCACCGTGATGGCGCCGCCCATTTCCTCGGCAAGCTTTTTTGAAATGACCAGACCAAGGCCAAGCCCATTGATGCGGTTGCCGTTCTGTTGTTCCACGCGCGCCGATGCGTCGAAAAGGCTGTCAATCCGCTCGACAGGGATGCCGGGCCCGGTATCGGTGACGTCAATTTGGATGCGGCACAGGCCATTTTCGGTTTCCTGCCACGAGGCGGTCAGGGTGATCTGGCCCTGCCGGGTGTAGCGGAACGCGTTGAAAAGCAGGTTCAGCAGGATCTGGCGAATTCTGGCCGGGTCACCGATGACCCTGGGCGCGTCGGTCGGCCAGTCCAGCCTGAAGGCAAGTCGGTGGCGCTCTGCCATCGGTTCGGCGATGTCGGCCACTTCTCTCAGCAGCCCGGAAAGGACGAAAGGCGATGGATTCAAACGGAAATCCTGCGCGCGGAAGCGAGTCAGATCAAGAATGTCGTCGATCAGGCTTTGCAGGGCCTGCAGCCCCTTTTCCGCCAGATCAAGCCGGCCACGCGCGTCCTGACGCTTGAGGTTTTCGGGAAACATCCTGATCGCTGCCAGGGCCGAAAGAACCGGCGTGCGCATTTCATGGCCCAGCACCCCAAGCATGTTGATGCGGGTCGCTTCCGACTTTTGCGCCCGGTCGAGGGCCTGCTCAAGATCCAGCCGCAGGCGCTTTTCGTGGTCGGCTCTCGCCTGGCTCTCGCGCAGGCTGATCCCCCGACGCCGCGCGGCCTCGAGCGTCATCAGGCTGCCGAACACAAGGAAGGCCCCCAGCATCGGCACAAGGGTGACATAAGAGCCCATCACCAGATAGGGGGCGGGTGTCGCAACGGCCGTATGCCAGCCCGGCGCCGCATGCAGCGGATGGCGGGCAAAGACATATCGGCTGGCTTTCACGCCTTCGGCGCCGGTGCCTTCGGTCACCGTCGGCAAACCGGGGGGCGAGGTCACTGCTTCATTGAGGAACCATTGCGGCACCGGGCGCAGGAAGAAATCGTCGATATCCCGCGATCGGCCGACGATCCGGTCAGAGGCATCGGTGATGCTGATGAAATCCCCTTCCCGGAGCGCGGCCGTTTCGACATGCCGGGTGAAAACGCCTGCGTCGAAGCACAAAGCCACCACATAGTCCTTTCCATCCGACGCCGTGATCACCTGCACAACCGTGACGATGAACTTTCTGGACGCCTGTCCAAAGAACACATCCGAAATTTCAATCTGCCCGCTGGCATGGCTTTTGGCGGCGGTATCGGCCATGGCCCGTGCGGGATAGGCTGTGCGAAAGGATGTGGTCTGTTCAAGGCCGGTGTTGAACAGATGCTGCGAAAGGTCATCTGCCGGCATCAGCACTGCCCAGCCGCCGACCTCTTCCGTAATCCGTTGTGCCTCGCGCCGCAGGATGTCGATGTCGAAATCCTCAACCATCGCATGGCTCTCGGCCAGGGCAGCCAGGGCGGTTTTCCAGATCGTGAACTTCTGATCCAGCCCCGTGGCCGTGCGTTCGGCAAGGGCAAGCAGGTCTGCATTCTGTTGCTGTTTTTGCCATTCAATCGTCAGGACACTCAGACCGAGTGCGGCCAGCAAGGTTGTGAATCCAATAACCAAAGACGCGCGCAGCATCGAGCTTCTCTTCTCGTAAAGGCCTGAAATGACCCGTAGTGCCTGGCAGTAAATGTTATGGAGACATCATCTAATGAGACGACGGCTATCCAAAGTTATATTTGGTTTGCAAAAGTGAAATTTATTGCAGCCTTCTGGCGCAGATTTTCCTTGACGGCGCACATCTGAAACCCGCAACGGCAGTCCTCCGCAGTCACTGCCGCCCAAAAAACACCCTTGCAAAACCGGAGCCATCTGCAGATGCCACGCCAGAGAACCGATGACATTGCGGAAACGAAAGCGGCGGATCGACTGTGACAACCCCCACCACGATTGCCTCTGCGCTGCGGCTGAATGCTGCGGCCTTCATTGTGACCATTTATGGCGACATCGCCGTGCCACGGGCCGGCGTGCTTTGGACCGGCTCGCTGATTGCGCTGTGCGAGCGGGTCGGCATCAACGAATCCCTCGTGCGGACCGCGATTTCCCGTCTTGTGGCCGCGCGGCAACTGGCGGGGGACCGGATTGGCAAGCGAAGTTTCTATCGTCTGGAAAGTTCGGCCTATGCCTCGTTCATGGCGGCGGCTGACCTGCTTTATGGCCCTGACCGTCCGGCGAAGGGGTGGCAGATCCTGTATGACGCCGGGCTGAAGCCAGAGGATGCCCGGCGCCAGCGGATGGGGCATATGGGCGGGCAGGTGTTCATCCGCCCCGATCGCGGTCAGCCCTTTCCGGAGGGGGCGCTGGTCTTTCGCGCCCAGGCGGTCACATCGGCGGTTCCGGTCTCTGATTTCTGGGATCTGACTGCGCTATCAGAAGGTTACGCCGAGTTCATGCGGCTTTTTGCCGGGCTTGATCCGTCAACCCTGGGCGATGCCGATGCCATGACCATGCGGCTCTTGCTGGTTCATGCCTACCGTTTTGTCGTCTTGCGCGACCCGCGCCTTCCGCCCGAGCATCTGCCGCCAGGCTGGAACGCCGCCGAGTCGCGGGCCTTGTTCCGCCGCACTTATGAAGCCCTGACCCCCGGCGCGCACCGCCATATCGCCGCGTGCTGCGAAGGCGTTGATGGGCTTTTGCCCGCTGAAACCGAGGCGACCCAGCAACGCCGCGCCGGATTGCTGCATCAATCCTGACCCGTTGCGCCAGGGGCCAGCCATCGGGCAAGCGGCCTTGGTGCAAGACATTACAGGAATCCATAAAAAAATGCTTTGCGTGTGATGTATTGCGATGTATACGTTGACCGATCGGTCGGCGAATAGGGAATCGCCGTCTCTGGACAAGCGAGGAGTGAGGATGCGCGAGGCCTTCATTTGCGATGCGGTGAGGACGCCCGTTGGGCGATATGGCGGGGCCTTGGCGCAGGTGCGCGCCGACGATCTGGCTGCCGAGCCGCTGAAGGCGCTGATGACGCGCAATCCGGGTGTGGATTGGTCGGCGGTTGATGACCTGATCTACGGCTGCGCCAACCAGGCGGGCGAGGACAACCGCAACGTCGGCCGCATGGCCGTGCTGCTGGCGGGCATGCCCATCGGCGTGCCGGGGACCACGGTGAACCGGCTTTGCGGGTCTGGCATGGATGCCGTCGGCATGGCCGCGCGGGCGATCAAGGCCGGGGACTGCGATTTCGTCATCGCGGGCGGCGTAGAAAGCATGAGCCGCGCGCCCTTCGTGATGCCCAAGGCCGAGACGGCCTTTTCGCGGTCGAACGCCGTCTATGACACGACCATCGGCTGGCGCTTCCCGAACCCGGCGATGAAGAAGATCTACGGCACCCATTCGATGCCGGAAACCGCCGACAACGTGGCGGCGGATTACAACATCAGCCGCGCCGACCAGGACGCCTTTGCGCTGCGCAGCCAGCAGCGGTGGGCTGCGGCGCAGGCGGCCGGCGTCTTCAAGGACGAGATCGTGCCGCTGGTGATCCCGCAGAAGAAGGGCGACCCGCTGGTCATCGACACCGACGAACACCCGCGCCCCGGAACCACGCTGGAACAGCTGGCCAAGCTGCGCGGTGTGAACGGGCCGGATCTGTCGGTGACGGCCGGGAATGCCTCGGGCGTGAACGACGGCGCGGCGGCGCTGGCGGTGCTGTCGGCCGAGGCGGCCGCGGCGCAAGGCCTGACGCCCAAGGCGCGGATCGTCGCCATGGCGGCGGCGGGGGTGGAGCCCCGGGTCATGGGCGTCGGCCCGGCGCCTGCGGTCCGCAAGGTCCTGGCCCGCGCCGGCATGACGCTGGACCAGATGGATGTGATCGAGCTGAACGAGGCCTTTGCCGCGCAGGCGCTGGCCGTGCTGCGCGACCTCGGGTTGCCCGACGACGCGGCGCATGTGAACCCCAATGGCGGGGCGATCGCGCTGGGTCACCCGCTGGGCATGTCGGGCGCGCGTCTTATCACCACCGCGATGTATCAGCTTCACCGCACCGGCGGGCGCTATGCGCTGTGCACCATGTGCATCGGCGTCGGCCAGGGCATCGCCATCATCATTGAACGAGTCTGAGGGAGGAACGACCCATGTATGCACAGATGGTCAAGGCCGAAGGCGCCAAGTCCCGCGAGGAAATGACGGATCAGGAACGCGCCTTCCAGGACCGCATCGACCGGGGCGAGAAGATCGAGCCGAAGGAATGGATGCCGGAAGGCTATCGCAAGACGCTGATCCGCCAGATCGGCCAGCACGCGCATAGCGAAATCGTGGGCCAGCTGCCAGAAGGCAACTGGATCACCCGCGCCCCGACGCTGGAGCGCAAGGCGATCCTGCTGGCCTAGGTGCAGGACGAGGCCGGGCATGGTCTCTATCTCTATTCCGCCGCCGAGACGCTGGGCGTCAGCCGCGATGAGCTGTTGGAACTCTTGCATAACGGCAAGATGAAGTATTCCTCGATCTTCAACTATCCGACGCTGAACTGGGCCGATATCGGCACCGTCGGCTGGCTGGTCGATGGCGCGGCGATCATGAACCAGGTGCAGCTGCAAAAGACCTCTTACGGTCCCTACAGCCGCGCGATGATCCGGATCTGCAAGGAAGAGTCGTTCCACCAGCGCCAGGGCTACGACATCCTGCTGAAGATGTGCCTGCAAGGCACGCCCGAGCAGAAGGCGATGGCCCAGGATGCGATGAATCGCTTCTGGTATCCGGCGCTGATGATGTTCGGCCCGTCGGACAAGGACTCGGTCCACTCGGCGCAGTCGATGCAGTGGAAGATCAAGATCAACACCAACGATGAACTGCGCCAGAAGTTCGTCGACCAGACCGTGCCGCAGGCGGAATACCTGGGCCTGACGATCCCCGACCCGAACTTGAAGTGGAACGAGGAGAAGGGCGGATACGACTTCTCGGAGCCCGACTGGGACGAGTTCTTCGACGTGATCGCCGGCAACGGCCCCTGCAACGCAGAGCGGATGGATGCCCGCATCACCGCCTGGGAAGATGGTGCCTGGTTCCGCGAAGGCCTGATGGCCCATGCGAAAAAGCAGGACGCCCGCCGCGCCGCCGCGCGCATGGCCGCCGAGTGATTTGACGGCGGGCCGCGAAGGCCCGCCCCCACCCCCTTGACCCGAACCGGGAGGAATGACCCATGTCCAGCGAATGGCCCCTGTGGGAAGTGTTTATCCGCGGCCAGCATGGCCTGAACCACCGTCACGTCGGCAGCCTGCACGCGCCCGACGCCGAAATGGCGATCTGCAACGCCCGCGACGTCTACACCCGCCGCAATGAGGGCGTGTCGATCTGGGTCGTGAAATCGAACGAGATCACCGCCTCGGCGCCGTCGGAAAAAGGCCCGCTGTTCGAGCCTTCGAACAGCAAGGTCTATCGCCACCCGACCTTCTTCGACATCCCGGCTGAAGTGGGGCATATGTGATGCCCTCCTTGACCGATGTGATGACCGCCGATGCGGATCTGGCCAGGGCGGCCGGTATCCGCACGATGGCCGCCAAGGGCGCGGCCCCCGAAGATGCCTTTGTCGACTGGCTGTGCCGCATGGGCGACAACTGCCTGGTGCTGGGGCATCGCGTGTCCGAATGGTGCGGGCACTCTCCCGTGCTGGAAGAGGACATCGCGCTGGCCAACACCGCGCTGGATCTGATCGGGCAAACGCAGCTGTGGCTGGGTCTTGCCGGTGAGGTCGAGGGCAAGGGCCGCAGTGCGGACAACCTCGCCTACCTGCGCGACGCGGCCCAGTTCCGCAACGTGCTGTTGGTCGAACGCCCGAACGGCGACTTTGGCCAGACGCTGATGCGCCAGTTCCTGTTCGACGCCTGGCACATGGAGATGCTGCGCGCCCTGCAGAAATCGACCGACACCCGCGTGGCCGAGATCGCGGCCAAGGCGGCCAAGGAAGTGGCCTACCACCTGGAACGCTCGGCCGATCTGGTGATCCGTCTGGGCGACGGGACCGAGGAAAGCCGCGCCCGGATGCAGAAGGCGCTGAACGTGCTGTGGCCCTATACGGGCGAGATGTCGGCCCCCGACGCGGTGGATACGGCCATGGCCGAGGCGGGCATCGCGCCCGATCTGGCCACCGTCAAGGCCGCCTGGGACCGCACCGTGGCCGAGGTTCTGGCCGAGGCGACGCTGAGCCTGCCCACGGGCACCTTCCAGCACAAGGGCGGCAAGCAGGGGCGGCACACCGAGGCCCTGGGCTTCATCCTGGCCGACATGCAGTTCCTGCAGCGCGCCTATCCGGGCGGCACCTGGTAAGCCCATGACCACGGCGGCCCGTCCCGATCTGGCAATTGTCCGGCGCTGGCTCTCCCAGGTGCCGGACCCGGAAATCCCCGTGATCAGCCTGACTGATCTGGGCATCATCCGGGATGTCGAATGGCAGGATGACACGCTGGTCGTCACGGTTACGCCCACCTATTCGGGTTGCCCCGCGACCAGCGTCATCAACCTTGACATCGAGGCGGCGCTGCGCGCCAGGGGGATCGAAAAGCTGCGGCTGGAACGTCGGCTGTCGCCCCCCTGGACCACCGACTGGATCAGTGCCGAGGGGCGCGAAAAGCTGCGCGCCTATGGCATCGCCCCGCCGGTGGACGGCACCGCCGCGGACGGACGCCTTGCGGGGCGGGTGGCCCGGCTGGCGGGAACCTCCAACCTGGTGATCGCCTGCCCGCGCTGCGGATCGACCAAGACCGAGAAGGTCAGCCAGTTCGGCTCGACCCCCTGCAAGGCAAGTTACCGCTGCACCGACTGCCTGGAACCCTTCGACTATTTCAAATGCATCTGACGATGCGCCCGATGCTCAGACACTCCGGGAGGACATGATGTCTCGCTTTCATCCGCTGCCGCCGCGACGTGGAAATCGGCAGCGTCGCCAAGGCGCACACCGTGTGCCGCACGCTGCGCGACTGGGCCCGCGCCGATGATGACGGCAACCGCGCCGCCCGCGACACCGTGCGCTTCATGAACGAGACGGCCGGCAACATCGGGAACTGAGGGGGAGCGGGCTGGTGTTGCAAGCCAACTGCGGATGCAGTTGGCGCAACCAACCAGAACTCACCCGCCATCACTGCACCCGGATCACCCGGGCGTTCTGGCCCTTGCCGATCTTGGCGAAATAGCTGCCCAGCGTGGCCTTCTCGATGTGGATCGGATCGCCGCGCTTGGCATAGGCCGGGCGGCCGTCGATCTGCTTCCAACGCGCGCCATCGGCCAGCACGAAGACGAAATTGCCGTCGCGCGCGGCATAGGTGCTTTCGACCGTGCCGTCGATCGCGGTCACTTCCTCGCTGTCGCTGCCGCCGAACAGCTTGATCCGGGGCAGGGACAGGC
>JALQYS010000560.1 GCA_023254015.1 Paracoccaceae bacterium | reverse complement strand
CCCATCCACGCCATGCCCTCGGCCACATCCCCCAGCAACCGGCCCACGCGGGCGCGCATTTCGCGCGCGGCCTTGTTGGTAAAGGTCACGGCCAGAATTTCGTTCGGCCGGGCGCGGTGCATGTTCAACAGATGCACGATGCGGCTGGTCAGCGCCTTGGTCTTGCCCGTGCCTGCCCCGGCCAGCATCAGCACCGGGCCATCCAAAGCCTCGACCGCGGCGCGTTGCGCGGGGTTCAGATCATCCAGATAGGGCGCAGGCCGCGCCGCCATGGCACGCTGCGACAAGGGCACGGCAGCCCCGAAGGCCAAGTCATCATCCCATCCGTTCATGCGCCGATCTTAGCCGCAGCTTTACCGGAATTAAAGAACTGTTCCGGTAATGTTCGCAAAATTCCTGTGAGCTGCGGGCAAATCCGCCGGAAAGCGCCGATTGGGTCAGAATCCTGCCCCGTTTGCGCGGCAGGGTGAAGGGGGACTTCTTCGGGGCGCTGCCATGCTTGACCTGCCACTGTATCGCATCCTGATTGCCTTTGCGGTGTTCATCGGCCTTTTGGCGGTGCTTCGCCATGTGATGACCCGCGAGCCCCTGGTGGAAACCGACCCCGAGGGCGAGACGGGCCGCATCGCCCCCAACCGCGCGCTTCTGGCGGTGATCTGCCTGATCGGTGTCATGCTGGCCGGGGCGGCGCTGCTGCTTTACGTCCGGGGCACGGGAAGCTGGCCGCTTCTGGCGGTCGCCGTTCTGGCGCTGGCGATGACCGCCGCGATGCTGACAGCCTTTTTCCCCTTCTATGACATCACCTGGGACGAGGATGGCATCGAAGGCCCGACCCGTTTGCTGCCGCCGCCCCTTGGCCCGCGCCGCCGCAAGATGTTCTGGGAAGAGATCGAGGCCGCCCGACAAGAGCGGGGCCGCCACTGGTATCTTGAAGATGCACAGGGCAACCGCATCGTCTGGAGCTTCATCTATTTCGGCCATGCCACTCTGATGACCCGCGTCGAAGAGGAATGTCCCTGGCTCTTCACCCCCCCTCCTGCCGGCGCGGCAGCACTTGACGACCCCGAGGCGATTCCCCCCGTGCGCCGCCGGTTCGTCCGGCTTGACTTTGCAGCTGCAAAGTTAACCTGAATATTTCGCAAAAATTTGCAGCAGGTCGCTTTCCGCCCTTGTGCTGCGTTGCGGCGTCCCTAATCTGCCGGCCGAACGCACGCCCGCCCCCGGAGGACAGCCATGCCCGAATTCAAGAAGATCCTCGTCGCCAACCGCGGCGAGATTGCCATCCGCGTCATGCGCGCTGCCAATGAAATGGGCAAGAAGACGGTCGCCGTCTATGCCGAGGAAGACAAGCTGTCGCTGCATCGTTTCAAGGCCGACGAGGCCTATATGATCGGGCAAGGCCTGTCACCGGTGGGCGCCTATCTGTCGATCCCCGAAATCATCCGGGTGGCCAAAATGGCCGGGGCCGACGCCATTCACCCCGGCTATGGCCTGTTGTCGGAAAACCCTGATTTCGTCGAAGCCTGCGATCAGGCCGGCATCACCTTCATCGGGCCGCGCGCCGAAACCATGCGCGCCCTGGGTGACAAGGCCAGCGCCCGGCGCGTGGCGATCGAGGCGGGGGTGCCCGTGATCCCGGCGACCGAGGTTCTGGGCGATGACATGGCCGAGATCAAACGCCAGGCGGCCGAGGTCGGCTATCCGCTGATGCTCAAGGCCTCCTGGGGCGGCGGCGGGCGCGGCATGCGGCCGATCCTGTCGGAAGACGAGCTTGAACTGAAGGTCCGCGAGGGCCGGCGCGAGGCCGAGGCCGCCTTT
>JALQYS010000496.1 GCA_023254015.1 Paracoccaceae bacterium | reverse complement strand
AACCCCAACACCCCTTGAGCCGTCCAAATGGACGTCCATTTTGCCGTCTCTTTCCAATATCCAAACCCTCCGTCACGCACATGCGCGCAGAATGGCCGGATCAGCTCAGAAATGGCAGGAGGTGGTCGGCGTCGCGCTTACCGATCAGGAGGCGACCATGAAAGCCCAAATTCTCAAGACACTTGCCGCTTTGGCCTTGATCACGACATCTGCAGCCGCACAGGAAACCCCAATGGAAAATCACACTGCCAGCTACATCGCCATGCCCGCTGCTGAAGGCCAGACCGAAGCATTCGCCAAATTTCTGGCCGGAGCCGCCCCGATTGTCGCGGACACCGAACCAGGCACCGTGCTTTGGTTTGCCTTACAAGACGACGATACGCTCGCGATCTTTGATATCTTCGTGGATGAAAAAGCGCGCAATGCGCATTTCTCCGGCGCTGTGGCCGCGGCTTTGAACCAAAATGCCGACGCGCTGGTCGCCGGGGGCTGGGACGATGGTGTTGTCGCGAATATCAACAATTCCGATGTCTTGTCGGTGAAGGAACCGGTTGATCTCTACTCGGCCACGACAGCCACGTACATCACGCTCGAAGCAGCACCCGGCAAAGGGCCGGAACTGGCAGCCTTGCTGACCGCAGCTGGTCCCATCGTCGGAGAAACCGAACCCGGCACATTGTTCTGGGCGGCGATGCAGATTGACGAAACATCCTTCGCAATCTTCGACATCTTCGCCAACAATGCTGGCCGTGAAGCACACTTTGCCGGTCAAGTCGCCGGGCTGCTGAACGAACGGGCAGCGGAGTTGGTCGCTGGCGGGTGGGACGACGGTGTGGTCGCTAACGTCCACAACTTCGACATCCTCGCCATCAAGTAACGCGATGTGCCGGAACAAGAGGCGCCTGGTGCAACGCATCAGGCGCTTTCCCGAACGAATTTAGATTCACCGTGAAGCGGTCGTTCGAGTAACTGCAGCGAATTGGCGCTTTGTCCGCACATCGGACACAAACCCCCTGCCAGAACTTACACGGCGTTGTTGCAGAAGTCAGCGGCGGAGCGAGCAGCCCCTTTTCCCTTTTGGTTCAGGCAACGCGTTCGATCTCGGCGGTGCCGAGCGCGTTAAAGCGGTTCATGAGGGCAATTCGGATGTGGATTTCGGCGGTTTGGCGGTCCGGGTCACGTGATGCGATCCTCTCGCCAAAAGCCTTCAAGCATCGCATCTTCGCCTCGACCCGACTTCGGGTATGATAGCCGGTCCAGCGCTTCCAGATGGTTCGGCCGAGACGTTGGGTCGCGCGACGGATCTCGTTGCGGGCTTTGGCAGCGGGGCAATCCTCCCGCCATCGCCGCCCATTCTTGCGGATGGGGATGATCGCGGTGCCGCCGCGCTCCAGGATCGCGGTGTGGCAGCGGCGCATGTCGAACGCGCCGTCTCCGGTCACGGTGCCGATCGTCTCATTGGGCGGGATCTGGTCCAGGAGATCCGGCAGAACGGGACTGTCACCCTTGTCGCTGGAGGTGAACTCCACCGCGCAGATGTCCCCGGTGGCGGTATCCATTGCCAGATGGACCTTGCGATACTGGCGTCGGCGGTGGGTGCCATGCTTGCGCGCCAGCCATTCCCCATCGTCTAAGAACTTGATCCCTGTGCTGTCGACCAACAGGTTGAGGGGGCCTGCCGCGCGACGGCTCAGCTCAATGAAATGCTGACCTGGATGGAAAGCCACCCGTTCCCCTTCCTTTGGACAGCCAACTTCGTCGAAAAGCAGGCATTTTTCACAGAATGACTGTTCCAAAAATCAGCGCTATCTACCTCGGCAGTACCGCCTCGGCACCCCCTGTGGCCTTCGCTGGTGCCTGGCACCCGGTCGCACAGCAGCGCCCGGGCTGACGCGAGACTTTGCGGCCTTCCGCCAGAACGCCCCGATCCAACAGGTCATTCACCAGCTCCTTTCGCTCGGCAACCGGGTAGTTCCGCCAGATTTCGCGCTTCATCGCCTCGGGCGATCCACCTCCGTGCAGGGAGATCACCGAGTACCATCCGCCCTGGTTCGAAACGGTCAGGTCCTCGATCATCCGCGAAACTTCCATCCGGCGCTCCATCGGGATGTCGGCGCGTCCTCCCAGGACCGCGGACAAGGAAGCTTTCGTTTCAGGGTTGTGGTCCTCATCCGGCCCGGGCAGCGCAACGATCAGCCCGCCGGAAACGTAGTGCGCCACCTTGTGCATATCGTAGATCTTCGTCGCCAGAAGCAATTTGCCGATGTTTGAGAAGACGGCGTCCGGCATCACAGAGCCGACGGGATCCTGCTCGAAATAGACCGAGGCCGCGACGCCGCAGGCATAGAAGCCTTCCGTGATTGTGATCAGATCGACCATCGCCTCGCGGATATGTCCGTGCCGGTCGGCATCCAGGCCATTGGCGTCAATCATGAGGGCACCGGCCCCGATCAGAAGATCGCCAAAACCGGCCCGCGCCCCGATACAGGAATGCCGGTGATGGTTCGCATAGGAGGTAGTCATGAATCCGCCTTCCTCATATTCCCCGGCAAGAAAGACACGCTCATGCGGAACGAACACATCCTCGAAGATCACGACCCCGGTGGACTGCCCGTATTTGGCGGAGAACTTCGCCGCGGCTTCGCCGGGCCGTCCCGCCGGACGCGCCACGATCGTCACGCCGGGCGCGTCGCAGGGCACTGCGCAGCAGACGGCAAAGTCAGCATCCTCTTTCGTGTGGGTGCGGCACGGCATCACGAGAAACTCGTGCATGTAAGGGGCGCCTGTAACGATCGCCTTGGTGCCCGAGATCACGATCCCGTCCGGCCGCCGTTCCTTGATGTGAACATAGACGTCGGGGTTCGCCTGTTGACCGGGCCGTTTCGATCTGTCGCCTTTTGCGTCGGTCATGGCGATGCCCAGCGTGAGATCGCGGTCCTGCACGTCATGCAAATAGGCGAGGAAGCGTTGCGAATAATCGGTCCCGTGGTTGGCGTCGGTTCGATAGGTCGCCTGATAGATCCCGTTTAGGGCATCATGGCTGAGGTAGCGTTGCGCGCACCCGGAGACCTTGCAGACCAGTCGGACGGCTTCGAGCTTCTTCAACAGATCATCCGACGACGTGTTGATATGCAGCATCCGGTTCACGGTCCGACCGCTGGTCGACTGCTCGGCCGTCATCAGATCCTTGTGCTCGCGAAGGTGAGCAAAGTCATAGGTTACTCCCACCCCGTTGATCCCGGGTGCAAGGAGCGGTTCATCGGCAACGCTTTCGACCCGGTTTCCGTTGATAAAAACGCGTGGCGAGTAAGACCTCAGAGAGTCCCGATAGTCCGATGCGGTCATCAGCATGCTCTTTTCCCTTATAGTAGAATTTGAACACCGTTAGATTCTTGTTCAAGTTATCGAACACTGTTAGAACGTTCGTCAAGGAGATTCCTTGAGGTGCCCGTGTCAAATCAGAAAACAAAAAGAAAACAATCACTTGCGGAGAGCAAGCGACAGCTCATCCTAGATGCGGCACGAGAGGTCTTCGCGTCCGAAGGGCTGGAAGGGGCAAGCCTACGCGCCATCGCGGCGAAGGCGGGATACACGCCAGCCGCGCTCTATTTCCATTTCTCATCGAAAGAAGCCATCTACGCGGAGCTGCTGCGGTTGTCGCTGACAGCCCTGCAGACCGAAGTCGTTAGGAAGCTCGCGGGGCTAGACGATCCCGCGAACAGGTTCCGCGCTGCGGCCATGGCGTTCTATCACTACTACGCCCAAAATGCCCAAGAGCTCGATCTGGGTTTCTACCTTTTCCGTGGCGGCATGAAGCCTGCCGGTCTGAGTAGGGAAACCGATACCGAACTCAACAAGGCGCTGGAAAACGCTCTCCGGCCAATAGCCGATGCTGCGTCAGACCTCGGTGTCCCGCAGCGGGATGCCGATCTCCTGATGGTCGATGTTTTTGCTCATGCGGCCGGCTTGCTACTGCTTCTGCACACCGGCCGGATCAAGATGTTCAACGCAGCACCAGAAGCTCTCATGACCGTTTTCGCCGAGAGCAAACTTCGTGAGATTGGGAGAAGGGTTTCGACGTGAAGATACAGCTGCCGTCTTCAGTCCTGCTGGTGATCGATATTCAGTCCCGCCTCATGCCCGCAATTGCCAACGAGAAGGAGGTGGTGGGCAATGCCACGAAACTCCTCATGGCATCTCGGTTGTTGGACGTGCCGACGCTGGTGACCGAACAGAATCCAAATGGCTTGGGCTCCACCGTTCCCGAATTGGCAACTGGTCACGCTAGAACGGTCTTCAAGGATACGTTCGATGCCTGCGAAGAGCCGGGCTTTATGGAACTGCTTCCTGATGCAGCGAAAGTGATCGTGGTGGGGTGCGAAGCACATGTCTGCGTGATGCAGACCGTCCTCGGTCTGTTGGCGCAAGGCCGGGATGTGGCCGTTACCAGCGACGCGATTGGTTCGCGGACATCTGGCAACCGGGACGCTGCGCTGAACCGGATGGCAAGGCATGGAGCGGATCTCGTGACAACCGAGATGGTTCTGTTCGAATGGCTTCAATCGTCCCGGCACGAGCACTTCAAGCCCGTTCTCGATCTCGTGAGGTAGGCAGACCCTCAACGCTCTACCTCAGTAAGGGTAACAAGATCGCGCGCCGGGTCAAAACGGCCGACATCCTCGACAACCTGAACGCTTCGCGACTGTCGGCACTGACCGAAAAGGACATGCGCCGCATGAACCGCTATCTGGCTGCTCTGCGAGAGCTGCGGGACGCGGAAGCCTGAAGGAAAAATATCCGGGGATCACTGGAGCGCGGCCAGCACATCGAAGAAATCTTCAGCCAGCAGCTCATCATGCCTTTCGGGCATCGAATTTGCCTCTGTTGAGCGCGGCTCGACGATCCGCCACATTCGGTATCGTCCCTGCCCCGTAACCTCCCGAATGAGGCCCTGCTCGTCCATCCAGTCGATGTTGCGCTGAACCGTTGCCCGATGCGTGCCTGTCAGTTTCTCGGCCATCTGTGCTGAGACCAGCGGCCAGCTTGCGAAGAGGTTCCGCAGCATCGGTGGCGTCTTGCCCGAGAGGGGAGCCATCACGCGCTCTGCGGCAGCCGCCCAAGCCTCGATCTCCTCGAGCCGGCGCAGGGCTGCGAATGTCGCGCTCTCCATCGCGTTCAGCCAGCGCGCTAACCGGGCGGGCGGGTCCCCGATCGCGCGGAAGCCCCCTCCCCCACCCATGGCGATGGGGGCGAAGATCGCGCCGGGCGCGCTCCCCGACGGCGCGAGATCGGCGATCGCGACACGCGCAGCCGTCACTGCGGCCTCCAGCGGGTCATCGACCGGTGAAAGCTCCGCGACGTGCCAGAGATGAAAACCCATGCAGGCCCGCGCTACGGGGTGGAGGTCTTCGGCCTGATCCATCATCGCGAGCCATCCGGCGGCCCGGTCATCGAAGGCTTCCCGCTCTGCCATCTCGACCATGCGCGAGGGAGCCTTAGCCTCGTCGAGACGCTCCCCCTGCCCCGGACGGGCGCGCCGATCAAGGAAGGTCTCGAGGTCGCCCACACCTGACCGACGCGCCAACGGCGCGGGTCCGCCGATCAGCCGCCGCATGGTCCAGCCGATCCGGTACAGCGCCTGCGCATCATCCGTTACTGTCGAAACCCGCAGCGCCATGTAGAGTGACAGCCGGTCGAGTCCAATCCGGTCCTGCGTCAACCAGCTGAGATCCGCGGCTTCGATCATGGCGAGCCGTTGCCGCCAGCCAGCCGGGCCGCGGCGCAGGCGTTCATCGAGGATCCCCAGGCGCGCAGCAACACGGGCGAGCTGCGCCGCCTGCCCGGCCTCGGCCGCGCGCCAGGCATCGACGACATCGGATTCCTTCGGCTCAGGTGCAGGTCCGGGAGGCAGGTAATCCGGTTCGTCCTCCATCGGCCCTGGCAGGAACCAGAGGTCAGCGTCATCCCTGTCCTCGGACGCCTCCATGTCCTCAAAAGGCACCCCGTCGTCGTCCATGTATGTTTGGCGAAAGCGGCTCATGCGCGTATTATACGGCAATTATGCGCGCTTGGCGATGGACTTTGGTAGCCTGCGTTTCCTTCTACTATAGAGGCGGCCGAGGATCCTGTCTTCTTCATAGCTATGGAGCACCTCTCGTGGGCTTCAGCCCAGAGATTAAAGGCTTCCCGAACTAAGCGCGACGACGGAGACACCTCTTGCGCGCGTTTACAAACGGTCGTTTATTAGTAGTATATGAAATTGCAAACGGCCTGTTTTGATGCCCCTGATCGGCTATGCGCGCGTCTCGACCGAGGAT
>JALQYS010000081.1 GCA_023254015.1 Paracoccaceae bacterium | reverse complement strand
AGGGGTCATGGCGACCTGCGGTTTGGGGAAGGGGGGCGGGCCCCGGATGGGACCCGCCCTGTCAGGTCACTGGTCCAGCGAGAAGACCGGCGCGAAACCGGCCGGCGGCAGCACGGTCAGCGGGTCCAGGTCCTTCACGGTGTCGGGGGTGTAGACTTTGCCCAGCGTGCCGACATCGGTGTATTCCAGCTTGCCTTCCAGCACGCGCACGGCCTGATCCAGCACGATGCGCGAGGTCAGCACGACCGGGGCCGAACCCGCCGCGTCGATCTGACCCGCCTTCAGCGCCTCATAGACGCCGGGGGTGGTGTAAACCGACACCAGCTTGACCTTGTCTTGCAGGTCTTGCGATTTCAAGAGCGGCAGTGCGCCTTCGACCATCACCGCCGTGCCGACGACATAGTTCAGGTCGGGGTGGGTCTGCAGCATGTCCTCGACCAGCGCGGCCTGCACTTCCTTGCCCACATCGCCGTTCTTGGTTTCGGCGATGTTCACGGCCGAACCTTCGATGCCTTTCTTGAAGCCTTCGTCGAAGGCGGTCACAAAGCCAGCACCCGCCGGGCCGGGCAGCCAGCCGACCTGCACCGCATCCGAACCGGCCGGATGCTTGGCGGCCAGATATTCACCGGCGCGCTTGCCTTCGTCATAGGGCGAGGTCAGCACGCGGGCGGCCGTTTCGCCGTTCACCGGGTTGATCGCGGCGATGACGGGGATGTTCTTTTCCTTCAGCTCGTTCATCAGGTTGCCCATGCCGTCTTGCGAGATGGCAACCAGAACCACCGCATCAGCCCCACCGGCCACGCAGTTTTCCACCTGGCTGACCTGATCGGCCAGACGGTCATAGCCGCCGGCGTCCATGGTCTGCACATCCACGCCCAGAAGCTTGGCTTCCTCGATGATGCCGTAGTTCATTGCCAGGAAGAAGGGGTCCTTCATGTGCGGAACCGAAACGCAGATGTTCCAGTTCTTGCTGGCCTTTTCGGTGGCCGAGAGCGGCGTCAGCTGCACAAGGCCAGCCTCGCCCGCCTTGTTGGTCGCATTGGCGTCCAGCGGATACCAGCTGCCTTCGGCCATTGCGCCGGTGGCCAGGAACGACAGGGCTGCGACACCACCCATCAAGGGCGACAGTTTCCGGGTCTTGGTCATATTTCCTCCTAAAGCCCCTGTCTCCCGCAGGGTCCGTAGGCATCACATGACAGGTATGCAGCATATGAAGTCAATTGACTTGTGATCGCAAAATTCATAACCAAAGGTAATTTCACTGCCATGGCCATCCGGTAAAATCCATGTCGAACCTTCGGATATTCCTTAAAAACCATATCAATATCAGGCACATGCGGTTGATGATCGCCCTGGATGATCACCGCAGCGTGATGAAGGCGGCCACCTATCTGAACCTGTCGCAGCCTGCGATTTCCAAAGCCCTGTCGGTGCTGGAGGACGGAATCGGCGCGGCGCTGTTTCGGCGCACCAAGTCAGGAATGATGCCAACCGACGCCGGGGCTTGCCTCATCAAACATTCCCGCCGGGTCCTGTTGCGAATCGAACAGGCCGAGCGTGAGCTGGACGAGATCATGACGGCAGGCTCCAGCCATCTGTCCATCGGCACCCTGCCCGCCACGGCGGTCTATCTGATCCCGCATTTCGTGGCGCGGCTGGAATCTGAACTGCCCCATACCACCGTCTCCCTGCGCGAAGGCACGATGGACAGCCTTCTGCCCGCGCTGCGCACCGGGCAGATCGATTTCGCGGTGGGCCTGTTGAACATCCAGCACATGCCGGAATTCGAAACCCATGTGCTGATGCGCGATCCGGTGGTGGCGGCGGTGCGCCCTGACCATCCGCTGTTGGCGCTGCCCGAGGTAACGCTGGAAAGCCTGGAAGGTTATCCGCTGGTGCTGCCCCTGCACAACACGCTGGCGCGCGGTGCGCTTGAGGCCATGTTCATGAACAAACGCATCCCGATCACCCGCAACCGCGTGGACAGCGTATCCACCATGGCCAACGTCGGCACGCTGCAGGTGACGGATGCGGTCGGTTTCCTGTCACGCTCGCTGGTGGCGCATTTCCGCAAGCTGGGCGTGCTGGAGACGCTGCCGCTGGATCTGCCCCCCGATGTGCATCTGCCCATCGGTCTGGTGCGGATTGCCGACCGCGACCGGACCGAAACCCACGACATCGCCCATCGCCTGATGGCCGAAACCGCCGCGCGAATTCAGGAACAAGGTCTGGTTTAGCCGGCCGCCGCCAGAATGGCCCGGGCGCGGATGCGGACGGGCTCGTCCACCATCGCCCCGTCCACCGACACAGCCCCGTCGCCCGAGGCCAGAACCCGGCCCGCCCAGGCAATCTCGGCCTCGGTCGGCAGGAAGGCCCGGCGCACCGGGTCAATCTGGCGCGGATGGATGCACAGCTTGCCCGTCATTCCCAGCTTGCGGGCGTGGCGGGCGTCATCCTCGCAGAGCGCCGGATCGTCCAGCGTCACCGTGACCCCGTCGATGGGCGCGGCAATCCCCGCAAGCCGCGAGGCCAGCACCAGTTCGGACCGCGCCGGCAAGAGCACATCGCGCTCATGCGCGGCACCCAGATCGGCGCAAAAGTCGATGGAGCCAAACACCAGCCGCGCCGCGCCGCCTGCCGCAATGCTGCGCGCAGATGCCAGACCGGCAGCACTTTCGATCAGCGCCAGAACCGGCAAGCCGGTGGCCTGCCGAACCGCCGCCACATCCGCAGCCGAGCCGGTTTTCGGCAAGATCACCCCGGCCGGGCGCAGGGCCTTCACCGCCTGCAGATCGGCGTCATGCCAGATCGTGTCGCGCGCATTCACCCGCACCAGCACCGGCAGATCGGTGAAATCAACCGACAGCGCGGCGCGGGCGGTGTCCTTGTCGGCGGTTGGAACGGCATCTTCCAGATCAAGGATCAGCCCATCGGCACCCGAGGCCGCGGCCTTGGCAAAGCGGTAAGGCCGATGCGCCGGCACGAAAAGCGGCGCGCGGATCAGCGAAAGGTCTACCATCTGGCCCGGGCCTCCATCGCCATCGGACCGCCGACGGCGGCAGTCCACAGCCGCAGGCCGTCGCCGTCCTCATCCGCGTTCAGGGTGAAATCTGTCGTGTCGAACAGCGGCGAAAGCGCGCGGAAATCGAACTCGTTCGGCGCGCGGCCCCGCAGGCGGGTGGCCAGTTGCAACAGCATCGTCACCTGCAGCGGCCCGTGCACCACCAGACCGGGATAGCCTTCCTCGGTCGTGGTATAGGGCTGGTCGTAATGGATGCGGTGGCCGTTGAAGGTCAGCGCCGAATAGCGGAACAGAAGGGGCGCTGTCGGGCTGCGCGTTTCCTGATGCGCGCCTGCGGCGGCGGGCTGGGGCGCTTTGGCCGGGGCTGCGCCCCCTGCATCGCGATAGACGATATCGTGCCGCTCTTCCACGGCAAGTGCGCCGTCACAGTCCATCCGGTGATCGACGGTGACAAAGCACAGGGCTCCGGTCCGCCCCTCTTTCAGCGTCACATCCCGGATGACCGAGCGGCGGGTCACCGTCGCGCCCAGACGGATTGGCGCGTGAAAGCGCAGCGCGCCGCCCGCCCACATGCGCCGGGGCAAGGGGACGGGTGGCAGAAAGCCACCCCGCGCGGGGTGGCCATCCGGCCCCAGCCCCGCCGTGGGTGCGGCAGGCAGCGCAAGGCAAAGGTGGATCATTTCCGGCGCGGCATCGCCCATCGCGGCCGGTGCGCCCGCAAGGTCAAAGGTCGCGCGAAAGCGGTCGGCCAGCGAGGGCGGCACCAGATCGTGCACCACCTCTTCGCGCCCGATCCATTGCCGCAGATGGTCCAGATCGATCATGCTGCACCCCCCTGCCCTGCCAGCGCGGGCACCGGGCCATAGCGCCGCACTTCCCCGCGCACGATGGGGGCCGGGGCCGGATAGCTGACCGGGCCTGCGGGCGTGTCAACCGTGATGCGGCGCAGATGCGGATGCACCGAGAGCCCTGCCATGTCATTCACCGTGGCAAAGGCGATGTCGGCCTTGACGATGGCCTGTGTCGCCTCGGCTTGACTGCGGGCGGCAAAGGCCTGGGCGACGATGGCGTCAGTCTCGGCGCGGTTCGCAACCCGTGCGACATTGGTGGCAAAGCGCGGATCGGTCGCCAGTTCGGGACGGTTCAGGAAAACCTCGGCCAGCTTGGCCCATTCCCGGTCACTTTGCACCGAGATCAGGATCTGCGTCCCATCCTTGCAGGCAAAAACCCCATAGGGCGCGATCGACGGATGGGCCAGCCCGATGCGCTTGGGCGACTTGCCGCCTTCGTGATTCAAAAGCGGCACGGTCAGCCAGTCGGCCATGACGTCGAACATCGACACCGAAATCTGCGCGCCCTTGCCCGTGATGCCGCGCTGGATCAGCGCCTCCAGAATGGCGGCATAGGCGGTGGCGCCCGTCGCGATATCCACCACCGAAATCCCCACCCGCGCCGCGCTTTCCGGCCCGCCGGTGATGGAGCAAAGACCCGATTCCGCCTGAATCAGCAGGTCATAGGCCTTGCGGTCGGCCAGCGGCCCCTCTTCGCCATAGCCCGAGATCGACAGCGAGATCAGCCGCGGCCAATCCCGCGCGAGCCGCGCATCATCAAAGCCCAGCCGCGCCAGCGCCCCCGGCTTCAGGTTCTGCACCAGCACATCCGCCCCATCCAAGAGCCCGGCCAGCGCCGCCTTGCCCCCCTCCGACGCAATGTCCAGCACCACGCTTTCCTTGCCCCGGTTCAGCCAGACGAAATAGCTCGACTGTCCCTTCACGGCGGAATCATACCCCCGCGCGAAATCGCCCTCTTTCCGTTCGATCTTGATGACCCGCGCCCCGGCATCGGCCAGACGCGAGGTGGCAAAGGGCGCGGCCACCGCCTGTTCGATGGCGACCACGGTCAGACCTTGCAGCGGCAACGGCATCAGAAGCTCCGCGGCAGGCCAAGCACATGCTCGGCGATATAGGACAGGATCAGGTTGGTCGAGAT
>JALQYS010000077.1 GCA_023254015.1 Paracoccaceae bacterium | reverse complement strand
CATTCGCCTCAAGCCCGCGCGCCATGGCGTCGATGCGGTCGGATTCCTTGACACGCAACTCCTTGACGCCACGCATCACCGTCTTGCCGGTGGCAAAAGCGGCCACAACCGACAGGATCGGATATTCGTCGATCATCGAAGGGGCGCGTTCGGGCGGCACCTCGATGCCCACCATGTTGCCGCTGAAGCGCACGCGCAGATCAGCCACCGGCTCGCCCCCCTCTTCGCGGGGGTTCTGGAATTCGATCTCGGCGCCCATCTCGACCAGGGTCAGATAAAGCCCGTTGCGCGTCAGGTTCTGGCTGACGCCGGGGACGAAGATGTCAGACCCCTCGACGATCAGCGCGGCGCACACCGGGAAGGCGGCCGAGGACGGATCGCGCGGCACCGCCACGGTCTGCGGGCGCAACTCGGGCCGGCCGGTCAGAGTGATCACATTGCCTTCAGCGCCCTTTTCCACCGTCAGCTCGGCGCCAAATCCCAGAAGCATCCGCTCGGAGTGATCCCGCGTCGGCTCACGCTCGATCACCACGGTCTGACCGGGGGCGTTCAGACCCGCCAGAAGCACCGCCGATTTGACCTGAGCACTGGCCACCGGCAGCGCATAGCGCACCGGCACCGGGTTCGCCGCCCCGACAAGGGTCATCGGCAACCGCCCGCCCTTGCGACCATAGGCCTGCGCACCGAACAGGGCCAGCGGATCGGTCACCCGGCCCATCGGCCGTTTACGCAAGGAGGCGTCCCCCGTAAAGGTCGCCGTCATCGCAGTCGTGGCCATGCAGCCCATGATGAGCCGCACCCCCGTGCCGGAATTGCCGCAGTCGATCACATCAGACGGCTCCTGAAACCCGCCGACACCCACGCCGTTGACCGACCATGACCCCTCGCCATGCCGGGTCACCGTCGCGCCAAAGGCCTGCATCGCCTTGGCCGTGTCCAGCACATCCTGCCCCTCCAGAAGCCCGGAGATCCGCGTCTCGCCCACCGCCATCGCCCCAAAGATCAGCGAGCGGTGCGAGATCGACTTGTCGCCCGGAACTGACGCCGTGCCCTTCAGCGGCCCGCATTTCGCGGAAGTCATCGGTTGCGCGTCGCCGTGGCCGGACATGGGGAAACTCCGTGTTGTTTGATCGCCTGATAGCGCAAGCGGCGCGCGGGGTCCATTCCTGCAACCGCAGGCGCCCCGGGCAAATCGAGGACGCTCCGCGGGGAGTATTTTTGCCAAGAGGAATGCGGACTTCCCCTTGGCCCAAATACTCCCGCCGGAGGCGCCCTACCGTTCAGCCCGCGCGGCGGATGAAGGTCAGGTAATGTGGTTCTCGGCCCTCGCGCAGCGCCTTTTGTTCATAGCGGGTGGACAGCCAGTCGTCCCAGGCCGCGCCAAGCCCGGTCTGGCGGATCAGGTCAAAGCCGACGGGCGGCACCTCTTCCAGCGTCTGGCGGACGTAATCGGGAATATCGGTGGCAACCCGCAGTTCCGCGCCGGCGGCCATGCGGCGCGCCAGAGGGGCAAGGTATTCGGGCGTCACGAAGCGGCGGCGGTGGTGGCGGGCTTTGGTCCAAGGGTCGGGGTAGTTCAGGAAGACTTTCGACAGGCAGCCATCGGGCAGGACATCGAAGAGATCGCGCACATCACCCGGATGGAGGGAAAGGTTCTGCACCCCGGCTTGCCGGATCTTGCCCAGAAGCATGGCGATGCCGTTGACGAAAGGCTCGCAGCCGATGATCTCCACCTGCGGATATCGGGCGGCCATGTGCACCAGATGCTCTCCGCCGCCAAAGCCCACTTCCAGCCAAAGGGGCTTGCCCTGAAAACGGGCAAGGTCGATGGGCCTGCGGTCGGGATTTTCCTCCAGCGTCACGCCTTGCAGCGACAGCCGGGCGAGGTCCTCGTCCAGATAGGTTTTCTGACTTTGGCGCAGGGTCTTGCCGTGGACACGGCCATAGAAGTTGCGGCGTTCGGCAGGGTTATACATGGCAAGAGGCCCCGAAGATGATCCGGGGCCTCTTGGCGGAAGCCGGGGCGCAGGTCAAGCGACCGCGTGCAGCCAACCGTGGCAACGCGGGCGAGGGGGGCTCGATGCCTCCCGAGCCCGCCCTGCCTGACAGGTCAGACCGCCTTTTTCAGCGCCTCGACCAGATCGGTCCTTTCCCAGGAAAAGCCGCCATCCGCGTCCGGCGTGCGGCCAAAGTGGCCATAGGCGGCGGTGCGGGCGTAGATCGGGCGCGTCAGTTGCAGGTGCTCGCGGATGCCGCGCGGCGTCAGGTCCATGCACTGCATCACGGCGCGTTCGATGGCCTCTGCCTCGACCTGGCCGGTGCCATGGGTGTCGACATAGCTCGACAGCGGTTTGGCCACGCCGATGGCATAGCTCAGTTGCAGCGTGCAGCGGTCGGCCAGGCCGGCGGCCACCACGTTCTTGGCCAGATAGCGCGCCGCATCGGCCGCCGAGCGGTCGACCTTGGTCGGATCCTTGCCCGAAAACGCCCCGCCGCCATGGGGCGCGGCGCCGCCATAGGTGTCGACGATGATCTTGCGGCCCGTCAGGCCCGCATCCCCATCCGGGCCGCCGATCACGAAGGTGCCCGTGGGGTTCACCCACCATTCGGTTTTCTCGGTGATCCAGCCCGAGGGCAGGATTTCGCGGATATAGGGTTCGACGATGGCGCGGATGTCAGCCGAGGTCTGGCTGTCCAGCGCGTGCTGGTGCGACAGGACGCTCGAGGTGACCTCGACCGGCTTGCCGTCCTCATAGCGCAGCGACAGCTGGCTTTTCG
>JALQYS010000168.1 GCA_023254015.1 Paracoccaceae bacterium | reverse complement strand
GTCTGCACCATCAGCGCCAGGGCCTGATGCCCGCAACGAAAGTCCACCGGGCGCGTCGCGATCAGGATCGGCAGCCGCTGCCCCGCGACGATCACGACGCCACCCGCAGCGCCTGAACCAGCGCGGCCGCGCGTTCCACCGCAACATCGCCGGGAATACGCAGCAGCAGATCGGGCCCGACCTCGATCGTGACCACCCCGGAACCACCCTGCGCGGCAACGGCTGTCGAAGGCACAGGTTGATCCACAGGATCGGGCAAAATGGACAGCGGCACAAAGGCAGGCGCCGCCACCGCCGAACTGGGTAATGTGGGCAGCCCGTCCATCAGCTCACCCGGCAGTGCCAGCCGACCCTGCCGCGCATACCGACGCCAATCTGACAGGTGATGGGGCAGGATGTCGTAGCGCGCCGCCACATCAACCACCCGGGCTCCCGGTTGAAGGCTCTCGGCGACGATCCGCGCCTTGACCTCAGCAGGCCACTGCCGCTTGCCCCGCCGCCGCGGTTCGACAACCTCGCACCGCCCCATGAACCCTTCACCACCATCCGCCATACAAGACCTCCATCTGCTCACGAAGGCCTTCTCGCAGGCGGGTCACGCGTCAGGAACACATCAATTCAATGGGTCGGAGCCACCGCATACGGTTCTCCGTAGGGCTGAAGTCCTGAGGGGATATACCCGACCCATTGGGTGCTGACTAGCGATTCTATCTAGTAAGCCATTGATATATATCGAAGTTTTTTCCCACTTTCAGATTTGAGGCTAAGCTCCGAGATGTGGCATGGCCCCTTGGAGCGAAACCCAACAAAACAAGGAGCTGCGGCTGCTGGGAGCCACACGGCTCCCTGAATTTCCTTGAATGGTCCGTGTTTTCTCTCAGCTCCACCTTGAGCGAGGCACTTTTTCCGAGTTTGGCTGAAAGGCCGGGTATCACAACGAAGGGGTTGGCTTTGCTCAAAATCAGCCCAGATCGCGCATGCAAAATAAGGCTTCCAGGAGGACGTGGTGGCGCACCTGTCCTCGGCTGTCGCACGATATTTGAGCTTTTTCTGGAATTGGCCCGAGAGGGTCTCTTTGCCCCCAATACCGCTGTTTCCAGTTGCGGCGCTCAACCAAACCAGGGGGCTGGCCCGAGGCCGGCGGAGGTGGCCTTTGCCAGTGGTGCGTGTTTTTTCCCGAATCTGCCTGATCGGGATCTCCCGTCCTCCTGGCTGAAGCGGGTGCTAGGCCGCATGCGCGTGGCACGATTATACGACCATAAAACCCCCAAAAAAATTTCCTTTTATCCCCAAAAAAATCCCCAAAATGCGGGGGCTTTTGGCGTTCGCATCTGTCAGACAGATGTCATCAAGCCAGCCCAAGGACCGCAGCCATGCAGATTACAACTATCAAAGCGAATACCCCCATGACCCGCCACGCCACGCTGCGCCTAGCTCAACGGGGCATCTGCAAGCACGCTCTGGAACTCTTGACTCTGCACGGGATCGATGTTCCCGCAGGTAGGGGGTATGTGCGCCGCGAACTGCGGGGCTACCAAGTGGGTGCTCTTCATGCCGAAGGCTTCAGCCTGGAGATCATCGATAAAGCGCTGCGCCTCGAGGCGATCTTCACTTCTGATGAAGCCTTGGTCACCTGCTATCAGCGCACGCCGCGTCACATCGGTCGTGGCGCCAGACTGGATGTCTTTCATCGTCAGCGCAGCAATGTGGAGCGGTCGCAATGACTGGCCGTATCATTGATGCCAAGCATCGCTTTTCGAGCGATCGGGCCAAGCCTGCGGTTTCTGAAGACGAAGAAGCAGTTCACCTTCAGTGGGTCCAGCGCGACCTTCGCCAGAAGAGCGAAGCGGCAGAACTTAGGTCAAAGTTGGCCTCTATCCCGCGCCTTGATCCGGCTGACCGCAAGGTTTTGGCCCGCAATCTTGGCCGTGCCATCGAGCGGCACCCAGAGCGCCGCTCAACACAGATCGCAGCCGAGTTGTTGCGCTTTGTCTACGGCGAGGACGGCGGCGCGTCGCGCGAGAAGAAGAGAAAGCGATACATTCGCTTCGACGGAGAGCCGTTGACGGATCATGGCCCTGGCGAAGAATACGCCGCCCATGGAACTGACTTCTTGCGACTTGCGGAAGGTTTGGCAGCGTTGATGAGCCCGGGGACGTCTGTCGATGTCGCCAAGGACCAGATGTTGCTCTTCGTTTGTGACGGCGCTTCCTTCTATGGTCCGTCACGGCCCCAGATCCTGCAGGATGTGAGCCTCTTCGACCGGTTCCGACAACTCATGGTTGGCATGGTTGATCGCACCGTTCGTGCGTCTGATGTCATTTCCTATTTCGATGAAGCTCAGCACTATACTATCAAGACGCATCCGGAGGGTCTAGGTGATGTAGGCAGCGATGTGATGGAAACACTCGATCGCCAGACCTGGCCCGTGGAACGTTTTGAATACACTGCTGGCGAGACCGCCAGCTATGATATTCCAGGCTGCGATTTGGTGGTTTTGACATCCGTGCGGAAGGCGTCTCCGGGCTTCTGCCCAACCTGCGGATTGCAAGGATCTATTGGCCGATGCAGGTCCTTTGTCTGCCTGCTTCGGTCCCGACGGCGCAGTTGCGATCGATCAACACTCGTGAGCTGACTTCTGACGAAGTTGAAGAAGCTTGGGACCAATATCACCTTCGCCATCTTTCACGCGAAGCCTACCTGTCATTGGCAGTGGATGATTGGCGCGCACGCAATGAGTACAAACTTTGGCTTGAGGCCATTCGCGAAGCGGGTTTTGAGCCTGGCCAGATGGACTGGACTGATTTTGAGGACCCAATGACGGGGGAGGCTCTGCATGGCGCGGTCTGGCGTACATACTGGGAAGCGCTGAGTGTGGATATGCATCTCGTGGCAGATGGCCGCCCGGATGCACTTCACCTCGGGCTTTCTTTTGGTGGCGGTAGTATAGCACACTGGACCCGAGCGCCTAAATCCCTACTGCGGCCATCTGATGACGATGGCACGTTCATGGATCGCAATTTTACTTGGTATCACCAGTCCTCAAGTCCTTTTGTTCCTTGGTATGAAGACGGGGAGCGCACCTTCGTTGCGCGAGGATTCCTGCACGAACGAGATATCCCAAGTGAAGACGAACTTGGCGGGGAGACCGAAGTCACCGAGTTTGGCGCAGAAAATCCCGACGTGTTTTTCGAACTTATGGCCAGGCCACTCTGGCCGCTCCACGCTGGTCAGGTTTGGGAAATCCTGACGATGCGGATGGATGATTGGCGCCAGTCGTCATACCTTTCGGAATTCAAGAAAAAGCAAGACCTTCGGCCTCGGCTGAGACCACTCTTTGACGCGCCTTCCGGCTGGAGCCCTGCCCCGGATGGCTCCCTTGCTGCAGCGATTTTCCGTAGCCTAGCCTATGGCAAGGGTGCAGATCGCCTCGATGAGAAGCTCATCGCAGCAACGAACAACCTGGTTCGGTGTTTCGTCGACATGAAGGAAGAGCTGTCGCAGGATTTTGGCCGTGCCCTTGAGCGGAGCGGCTATGGCGTGGAATGAATGCGCGGGAGTTGAGACAAGGTTAACATCGGATATCTGTCATCCACCACGCCCGAGGACCGGGTCGACGTGCTGATGTGCGAGAACGACATTCTGGCGATGGGCGCAATGGACGTCATACGCGGCGAATTCAATCTCCGGGTCCCCGAAGACATCGCGATCGTCGGCTTCGACAACTTCGATCTCTGTGGTGTGCCTGCCTATAGCCTGACGACCTATGAACAACCCATAAAGGAGATGGTCGCCGCCGTCGTCGATATGATCCTGGGCCGTAAAGACACTCAGACGATACGTTTGCCCGGAAAACTGGTCGTCAGAAAATCTACTTGATGATCAGAGAGACGGAAGGTCTGGGCGCGTAAATCGGTCGTTTTTGGCTGAGACGGAAACGTCTGAGTTGTGACCCTAGCCGCCAGCGCAGTAAGCCCATTAGCGACATTCAGGTTGGCCGCAGCACGGAATGCGCTTCGCAGGTGCAGCGGCGTGCTCGGCCCTTAGCAGCCCTTCGTGCGGATCACAGCCAACGGCGGCTATGTGGAAAACGTGATCCCCGGTGCCTCCAGATCGATCCAAATGCTGGGCCATACTCCCGACGCGTATCACACCAGAGCACACCATTGCGATTTATGAAGGCGCGGGGGTTGCCATAGCCTTTTGGAAAGAAAGGTTGAAACCGCGCCATCTGTGCGTCTGTCAGCCAGAAAAGGTTGCTTATCGGTCAGTCTCCTCACGGAGTCCGAGTGACGCAGCGAGCGAATGATCAATTGGTCCTGACTTGGTGGAGGGGGCAAGTCAGAGCCCAACAGAGGTCCGCCATCGTTTGTGCTCGCAGAAGGTCAAGACCTGCAAATGATACTCGCGGCGAAAGTCATGCTCTGTTCTGGTACTGGGCTGGCGTCACACCTACTATCTTGCGAAATGTACGGCAAAGGTGGCTTTGGTCGGAGAAACCGCAGTCCAGCGCGACCGACTTAAGTGGAAGGCGCCCGCGTCGGAGCATCTCCTGTGCCTTGCTGACACGTTTCTGGATTACAAAGGCGTATGGGGCGATCCCGAAGTCGGCCTTGAACTGGCGGGAAAAGTGAAACGGGCTGAGGCCGACGGCAGCGGCGAGATCGTCAAGGCTGATGTTTTCGCTGAGCTGGTCTTCGATGAGGTCTATGATGCGTTTGCGTTGAGTCGGGCTGAAGGCGGAGCCGCTTTCATCGGCAAGCCGGATCCGGGCATAGCGTCGCAGCATATGCACCGCGATCTGGTTGCGCAGCGCGTCAATCATCAGGCGCTGCCCCATGCCACCGTTGCGCAGTTCGTTTTCAAGCATGTGGAAGCAGTTTAGCAGAACCGGATCCTCGGCCGAAACCTGATCTTGTATCTCGACGGATTGCGGACTGCGGCCAAACACGGTCTGTGCCGTGTCCTCAAGGCAGTCATGACCGATGTAGATATGCCGAACCTTGATCGGTTCTGCCCAGCACCACGTGGATTGCTCGGCCCGCGTCAAAAGCGAGATCCTGCCCCTGCCAACGGGCGCGCTTTGCCTTGATCCGCCACTTGTTCGCAGCATGGTCGTCGGATTTCCGTCGTAGGCTACGATCATGTAATCGCGCATCGCGGGGATGGCCGCGTCCTGGCGATCGTAGTGGTAGCCTTTCATCGTGATGCCCTTCCAGTCCCGGCCGGAACTGTCCATCGTGATTGTGCCGGGAATCCACTCAGGAATCCGGTCTGGCGTCACGAGTGCTTTCTGCATCTGGCTCCCCCTTTATTGGCGGTCGGGCCGAGTTGGCGGCCCGGCTTTGCGCGTCATCTCTGAACCGTGTCCGTCCGTTCCTCAAGAACGACGCCCGACTGCGTCAGATCGTCGATCTGCTGTTCCGAAAAACCCGCCTCCTTGAGCAGGACACGGCTATGCTGTGCGAACCGGGGCGGGGCGGCGCGGACTTCGCCTGGTGTCCGCGACAGACGTGCCGGAACGCCAGTGCCCTTGTAGCTGCCGACCGACACCACCATGCCGCGATGGCGGGTATGCGGGTGGTCAAGCGCGTCGATCACGTTGCGCACCACGCCTGCCGGGACACCTGCGCGCAGCAGCGCGGGTTCAAGCGCCCGGGCGTCGCTCTCCGCAAGGCGCGCAGACAGGATTTCCGTGATTTCGGCGCGGTGGGCCAGCCGGGCAGCGTTGTCGGCAAAGCGGGGGTCTTGCGGGACGTCGGACAGGCCTAGCACCTCGCAGAGCTTGGCGAACTGGCCGTTGTTGCCAACGGCGAGGTATAACTTGCCGGTTCGGGTTTCGAACATGTCATAGGGCACGATGTTGGGGTGCCCGTTGCCGGTGGCAACCGGGACCTTTCCCGACATGAGGCTGTTTGCAGCTTGCGGGTGCATCATGCTGATGGCGCAGTCGTAAAGTGGCACTTCGATTGCTTGGCCCAGCCCAGAGCGGAACCGTTCGATGATAGCCGCCAGCACCGCATTGCAGGCGATGAGTCCTGTGCCGATATCCACGATGGGCGTGCCCATCCGCGTCGGGCCATTGGCCGGGTTTCCGTTGATGCTCATCAGGCCGGTCATCGCCTGCACCACGGCGTCATAGCCGGGGAAGCCGCCCAACGGGCCATCGGCACCAAAGCCGGTGACGTGACAAAGGATCAGGCGGGGAAAACGGTTCTTGAGCACCGCATCATAGCCGAGACCCCATTTTTCCAAAGCACCGGACTTGAAGTTGTGGACCAGGACGTCGGCGCCTTCGAGCAGGCGCAGGATCACGTCGCGCCCCTCGGGCTTGCCGATGTCGATGGCGATGGAGCGCTTGTTGCGGTTGGCGCCGGAAAAATAGGCGGAAAGCCCGTCGTTGAAGGGCGGGCCCCAGCCGCGCGTCTCGTCCCCTTGCGGAGGCTCGACCTTGATGATCTCGGCGCCATGGTCGGCCAGCGTCTGGGTGCAATAGGGGCCGCCCAGCACGCGGCTGAGGTCAAGGACGCGGATTCCGTCAAGCGCGCCGGGCATCACAACACCTCGCGGTAAAGGGAGGCCACGTCGTCGGCCGTCATGTCGCGCGGGTTGGTGGCCAGCAGCCGGCTGATACCGGTCACGACCTCGTTTGCCATGCCGGGAATGGCGGCCTCGGTCACACCAACCTCGGACAGGCGGGCCTTGAGGCCGCTGGCCTTCAGCATCCGCTCCATTTCCTCGATCAGGGCAAGGGCCGCCGCCGCGTCGGAGTTGAAATGGCGGGCAGGCAAAAGGAGACGCGACAGGCGGGCGTATTCCGCCTCGGCGACGGGCAGGTTGAAGCGCAGGACCGGGCCTGCCACCAGCGCGTTGGCATGGCCGTGCGGAACGTGGAAACCGGTGCCAAGGGGATAGGACAGCGCGTGGATCGCGCCGACGCTGGCGTTGATGAAGGCCATCCCGGCCAGAGTGGCGCCCAGCAACATCGCTTCGCGCGCCTCAAGGTCCGTCGGGGTATCCAGCACGCGGGGCAGGTTCTGGCCCAGAAGGACCAGCGCCTTGTCGGCCAGACCGTCGGAAATAGGGTTCTTGCGGGTGCGGCTGGTTGCGGCCTCGATCGCATGCACCATCGCATCCAGTGCGGTGGCCGCAGTGATCGAACGTGGCATCCCGAGCGTGAGCTTGGCATCCAGAAGGGCGATGTCGGGCAGAAGCTGCGGCGCATAGACCGCCTTCTTCTCGTGGCTCTCCGATGTCAGCACCGAAACCCAGGTCACCTCGGACCCGGTTCCGGCGGTGGTCGGCACCTGGATCAGTGGCAGGCGCTGGCCCCTCACGCGGTCCACGCCGATCATGTCGGCAATCGGCTGGCCGCTGGCCACGGCGACCGCCACGACCTTTGCGGTATCGAGCGAACTGCCGCCGCCCAGACCGATGACGCCGTCGGCGCCGAAGCTAGTCGCGGCCTCAACTGCGGCCTCGACAACCGCGATGGGTGGGTCGGCCTGCACTTTATCAAAGATCTCGGCAGCGATGCCTGCGCCGTTGAGTGCCGCGACCGCCTCACCGGCAAAACCGCAGGCGACGATGCCGGGGTCGGTGATCACGAAGGCGCGGGTGACTGACAGACCTTTGGTCAGGCTGCCAAGCTGGGCGAGGCCGCCGCTCTGGCAGACGATGCTGGGGGTGGCGAGAAAGTTGAAATCCATCATGGGCTCCGGTTCGGTCAGGCGGCAGCAGCATCGCGGATCATGTTCCGCGCGATCAGAACCTGCTGGATCTGGGTGGTGCCTTCGTAGATGCGGAAAAGGCGCACATCGCGGTAGAAGCGTTCGACGGCATATTCGGCCATGTAGCCTGCGCCGCCGTGGATCTGCACCGCCCGGTCGGCCACCCGGCCCACCATTTCCGAGGCATACATCTTGCAGCAGGCGGCATCGGTGGACACGTTCGCCCCGGCGTCCTTGCGCCGGGCTGTTTCCTCGATCATGCAGCGGGCGGCGAAGGCTTCGGTGCGGCTGTCTGCCAGCATGGCCTGAATCAGTTGCTTTTCGGCAATCGGTTCGCCGAACTGGCGGCGCTCCATCGCATAGGCCAGCGCATCGCGGATCAGCCGTTCGGCTGCCCCGACGCAGACTGCCGAGATATGCAGACGCCCCCGGTCCAGCACCTTCATCGCGGTCTTGAAGCCTTGGTTTTCCCGCGCCGGGCCACCAATGATGTTGGCGGCGGGGACGCGGACATCTTCAAGGATCACGTCGCAGGTGTGCGAGCCCTTCTGACCCATCTTCTTGTCGGGCTGGCCCAGCGACAGGCCTTGCGTTCCGGCCTCGACGATGAAGGCGCTGACGCCGGACGATCCCTTTGTCTCGGGATTGGTGCGGGCAAAAACGGTGAAGACATCGGCGCGCGACGCGTTGGTGATATAGCGCTTGGTCCCGTTCAGCACGAAATGGTCACCATCGCGGCGGGCGGTGGTGCGCAAGCTGCCTGCGTCCGACCCAGCATCCGGTTCGGTCAGCGCAAAGGAGGCGATCATTTCGCCGGAAGCCAGCGCGGGCAGGTATTTCGCCTTCTGTTCGGCGGTGCCGTCGATGATGATGCCCTGCGACCCGATGCCGTTGTTGGTGCCGACCAGTGAGCGGAACACCGGCGAGGTCTGACCCAGCACGAAGGCGGCCTGCACCTCTTCGGACATGGAAAGGCCAAGGCCGCCGTATTCCTCTGGGATCGACATGCCGAAAAGGCCCATTTCCCGGATCTCCTGCACCAGCGCGGGCGGGATCGCGTCTTCTTCGGCGACCAGCGCCTCGTTCGGGATCAGGCGTTCCTTGACGAAGCGGTCGAGCGCGTCGAGGAACTGGGCGAGTGTATCGGAGTCTAGGGCCATGGTATTCTCTGGGGTCAGGGGGCTACGGCCGCCACGTGGCGGACAACGTTGATAAGGCGGGGCGCGACATCACTTTCGATCCAGTCGCGCGTCAGGGTCTGCGAGGGGCCGCCACAGTTGAAGGCGACGATGGGCGAGCCGTCGCGTGGGATGAAGGGCACCGCCACCGCGTTCACGTCGCGCTTCCATTCGGTATAGGAGGTGCAGTAGCCACGGGTCTGGTAATCCTCGATCGCCTTTTCGATACCGGGCTGGACGTTTGGCCAGTTCTCGCCTTCGTGCTCGCGCACCTCGTCGATCATCCGGGCGCGCTCGTCCTCGGGGTGGGCGGCGATACAGGCCCGGCCGACTGCGGTGGTGGCCAGCTTGATATGCGCGCCGACTTCGATCGCGAGCGTCACCGCATTGGTGCCCTTGCAGCGTTCCAGATAGACCATCGACAGGCGGTCGCGGCTGGCCATTGCCACCGGCATCCCGGTGTAATCGGCGAGTTCCTGCATGTAAGGCTTGGCCAGTTGCCGCAGGGGCATCCCAGCAAGGCAGGAAAAGCCCAGTGACAGCACCGGGGGCGCCAACACGTAGCGCGCGGTGTCTGGGTTGTAGCTGAGATACCCCAGTTTGTGCAGCGTGTAGGTCAGCCGTGAGACGGTGGATTTGCTGAGCGCCGCGCGTTCGGCAAGATCGCGGTTGCCCAGCGCCTCGCCCTCACGCCGGAAGGCGCGCAGAAGTTCCAGGCCGCGCGCCAAGGCCACCACGAAGTCGCGGTCCTGTTCGTCATCCTCGGGTTTCTCCTTCCTTGGCCTCACGGTGTCCCTCCTCAAGGACAGATGCTGCGTATTGAATGATCTCTAAAGCAAAGATATGGTCCACGTCAATACTGCGGAATATTTTTCCGCATAGCGGAATAAAGAAGCTGCCCGCCTTATCCCGCTTGCATCAATGGAACAGCGGGTGGCGCTGCCAAGCGAGGACGTGAACATCATGAATAATCTGGATTACCCGCAAATCCGCCACCTCATCGGCAAGGATTGGCTGGCGAGTGCAACTACCGGCGATCGGGCGGTCATCAACCCGGCCAACGGGGTCGAGATTGGCCGAATTCCCCAGGCCACGGCCGAGGATCTGGAGCGTGCGGTGCGCCACGCCGAATCGGCCTTTGCCACTTGGAAGGACCGTTCGCCCACCGATCGTGGCGCGATCCTGCGCCGGTTCGCCGATCTTCTGCGGCAAAACGATGCGATGATCGCCCGCTGGATCACGCTGGATGAAGGCAAGCCGCTAGCCGAAGCGCTGGTCGAGGTGCGCGCGTCCGCCGACCACGTCGACTGGCACGCCGAGGAATGTCGCCGCATCTATGGCCGCATCGTGCCTTCGCGCAATCCGACGGTGCAGCAGTTGGTCGTGCGCGAGCCGGTGGGTGTCTGCCTTGCCATCACCCCTTGGAACTTTCCGCTGAGCCAGGCTGTGCGAAAGGTCGCCGCCGCGCTGGCGTCGGGCTGCACGATGATCCTGAAAGGCCCGGCCGAAGCCCCGGCAGGCTGCCTTGCCATCGCGCGCTTCCTGCAGGAGGCGGGTCTGCCCGAGGGTTGCCTGAACCTCGTCTGGGGCAACTCGGCCTTCATCTCGGAAACGCTTATCGCGCATCCGGTCTTGCGCAAGATCACCTTCACCGGGTCGGTCGAGGTGGGCAAGCATCTAGCCGCGCTGGCCGGGCGGCACATGAAGCGGGCCACGATGGAACTGGGCGGCCACGCGCCGGTGCTGGTCTTCGATGACGCGGATGCCGGAGCGGCAGCGCGGGCTCTGGCGGGCAACAAGCTGCGCAATGCCGGGCAGGTCTGCGTCTCGCCCACCCGATTCTTTGTGCAGGCGGGCATTCACGAGCGGTTCCTTGCGGAGCTGGTCTCGGCGTTTCAGGCCGTGAAGGTCGGTGACGGCCTGGCCGAGGGCACGCAGATGGGACCGCTTTGCCATGCGGGCCGGGTGACGGCGATGGAAAGGCTTGTGGCCGATGCGCGCGACAACGGCGCCGAGGTGCTGACCGGGGGCACCCGGATCGGCAACAGCGGCAGTTTCTACGCGCCCACGATCGTCAACACGCCCGACGACAGCATCGCCCTGATGCGCGACGAGCCCTTCGGTCCGGTCGCGGTCGTGTCGCCCTTCCGCGAGATCGAGGACGGGTTGGCACGCGCCAATGGCCTGCCCTTCGGCCTTGCTTCCTACATCTTCACCAATTCGTTGGAACGGGCCGACCGTGCAGCAGCAGGCTTGCAAGCGGGGATGGTCAGCATCAACCACTTCGGCCTCGCCCTGCCGGAAACGCCGTTCGGCGGCGTACGCGACAGTGGCTATGGCAGCGAAGGCGGGACCGAGACGTTTGACGGCTACCTGTCCACCAAGTTCATCTCGCGCAATTCCGCGCCGGTCCAGTGAGGTCTAACATGTCCGTTGATCTGAACCTGAGTGGTGGCGCGGCCATCCTGACCTTCGACAATGCGCCCTTGAACCTGCTCAGTGCCGAGGTTCGGGCGGGACTGATGCGTGGGATGGACGCGGCGATGGCACAGGGCGCGACCCGCCTGATCGTCACCGGCGCGGGCAACACCTTTGTCGCGGGTGCGGATGCGAGGGAGTTCGGCCTGCCGCCGATCGAACCGCACCTGAACGATGTGCTGCTGCATCTTGCGGGGCTGGCGATCCCGACGATCGCCGCGATCAACGGGGCGGCATTGGGCGGCGGGCTGGAGATCGCGCTAGCCTGCCGATACCGCATCGCCGCGCCCGGCGCGCAGCTTGGCCTGCCCGAGGTGGTTCTGGGCATTGTTCCGGGCGCAGGCGGGACGCAAAGGCTGCCGCGCCTGATCGGCGTCAAGGCGGCGCTGGACATGATCGTGACCGGCAAGGCCATCGCGGCAGGCAAGGCGCTGTCGCTGGGGCTGGTCGACAAGCTTGCGGACAACCCGCTGGCAGTCGCGCTGGCCATTGACGACGCTCTACTTGCCGCAGCGCGAGGGCCGGACGAGCAACCCGCGCCCCAAGTGGATGAGGACGCCGTGGCCGCTATGCTGGCTCATGCGAAGCGGCGCCTGACCGGCCAGATTGCGCCGCCAATCGCCGTGGGTCTGGTCGCGGCCAGTGCCACGCTGCCGCTGGCCGAAGGGCTGGCGCGAGAACGGGCGGCGTTTTTGGACCTGCGCGCCTCGGCTCAGGCGCGCGCGCTCAGGCATGTGTTCTTTACCGAACGGGCGGCTGGCAACCGTGGGCGCGACTATCCCAGACCGGCGCGCGATATAGCGACGGCCATTGTCGTCGGCGGCGGCAACATGGGGGCCTCCATCGCCTACGCCTTCGCAACCGGAGGCATCGCGGTGACGATTGTCGAGCGTGACGCGACGGCGGCGGGGCGGGCCGAGGACAATCTTCGCAAGCTGGTTGATCAGGGGGTCGCCCGTGGCACGCTGTCTGCAATCGACGGCGAAGCCGTTCACGGCCGCCTGACCACCGTAGCCGGATACGACAACCTGCCACCCGCCGATCTGGCCATCGAGGCGGCATTCGAGGATTTTGACGTCAAGCGCGCGATCTTTGCCGAGCTTGAGGCCGCCCTGCCGCCAGAAACCATCCTGGCCACCAACACCTCATACCTTGACGTGAACCGCCTCGCCGATGACCTAAAGAACCCGACGAGGTTCCTCGGGCTGCATTTCTTCAGCCCGGCCCATGTCATGAAGCTCTTGGAGATCGTGAAGGGCGAGCGCACCTCGCCCGAAACACTTGGCGCGGGTTTCGCGCTGGCACGGCGGTTAGGCAAGGTTCCGGTCCTGTCGGGTGTGTGCGACGGCTTCATCGGCAACCGCATCCTGACGCGCTACCGGCAGGAGGCGAACCTCTTGCTGGTCGAGGGCGCCTTGCCGGCCGAGATCGATGCCGCGATGCAGGGCTTCGGCATGGCGATGGGGCCTTATGAGGCGCAGGACATGTCCGGCCTGGACATCGCTTACGCCAACATCCGGCGGCAGAACGCTGGCGCCACCCCGCGTCACGTCCCGCTGGTGGAACGGCTGGTCGAGGATCACAAGCGCCTTGGCCGTAAGACCGGCGCGGGGTGGTATGATTACGGCGCAGAGGGCAAGCCCGTGGTGTCGGCACTGGTGACGGAGGAGATCCACCGGGTCTCGGCCGAAGCGGGCAAGACGCGGCGCAGCTTTACCGCAGAGGGGATCGTCGAGCGGATCACCCTGGCGATGATCGCCGAGGCCTGTGCCATCCTTGACGAAGGCATCGCCGAACGGCCGCAGGACATCGACCTGGCGCTGGTGCATGGCTACGGCTTTCCGCGCTGGCGCGGCGGGTTGATGCATCATGCCGACAGCCTTGGGGCGAAAGACCTGCTGGCGCGCTATGCGGCGCTGGCCACGGCCGATCCGCAGGGATGGGCGGTGCCGCCGCTGCTGGCGCGTCTGGCCGCAAAGGGGCTGACCCTGGACAGCCTGAACGCCGCCAAGGCCAACGCCTGATCCCCGCGCCCCAGCCCGGACCGCCCCCGCGCCGCACTGGGGGCGCGAAACAGCAAGAAGATGCTACGCGGCAAGCAAGCACGTTCAATACGCGGTACCGCCAATGGCTGTAGCGTCTCGTGATCAGGGATATTCCGTGCCCCCCTGTGCCGATGGAGGATCGGACGGAGGCGAGGAAAGGCAGGAACACCACCATTGGAGGATAAAATGGCAATCAGCAAGGAAGCCGATACACTGCGTGCGCTCTATCAGAGCTGGACCGACCAAATGGTCGCGAACCCCGGCCTGACCATCGCCAACCTGCGCAGCATGTTCGACGAATGGGGCCAGCCCGCGCTGGAACCGGAGAACGTCACCTACAAGAGCGACCATGTCGGCGGGGTCGAGGCGATCTGGGCCCTGCCCGTGGGCGCCGACGCCAAGCGCGTGATCGTTTATACTCATGGCGGCGGGTTTGCTGTTGGTTCGGCCGACAGCCACCGAAAGATGGCGGGCCATCTTGCTAAAGTGCTGGGCGTGACCGCCTGCATTCTGCACTATCGCCGTGCGCCGGAACACCCCTTCCCCGCCCAGATCGAGGATGCCGTGGCCGCTTACAAAGCGCTGCTGGCCCAAGGGTTCGAGGCGAGGAACATTCTGACTGCAGGCGACAGCGCGGGTGGCAACCTCGCCATCGCTTCGGTGCTGAAGTTCCGCGACCTTGGCCTGCCCCTTCCGGGTGCGGTCATCGCCTATTCGCCCTGGCTTGACATGGCGCTGCGCGGCAAGACGTTGGAAACCAACGCCGCCACCGATGCGCTGGTCGGCAAGCCGATCCTTGAAGCGATGGCCGGCATGTTCCTCGGCGGCGCGACCGATCCGCTGAACCCGCTGGCCAACCCGCTGGAAAACGATTTCACCGGCTTCCCGCCGCTCTACATCACTTGCGGCGGGGCCGAGACGCTGCAAAGCGATTCCGAGTCGCTGGCCGCCAAGGCCAAGTCGCAGGGCGTGAACGTCGCACTCTCGGTGGTGCCGGGGATGCAGCACGTCTTCCCGGCCCTGTCGGGCCGCGCCCCCGAGGCCGATCAGGAACTGGCACGCATCGCCGCTTGGTATCGCGCCCTCTGATCCGACTGCCCCGCGCCGCCAGCTGGCGCGGGGCAGCAACAAATATCATCACAGTCAACCGGCCTTTCACCCGCTTTTCGCGGGGCGGCAGTGCCATGCTCTGGGAGGAGTATCATGACCAAATCTGTTGAAACCACAAAGACCAAGGGCGCCGATTTCGATGCTGTCGTCATCGGTGCGGGCTTCGGCGGTCTCTATTCCGTCTACAAATTGCGCAATGAACAGGGCCTGAACGTCAAGGCCTTCGACAGTGCAGGCGATGTGGGTGGCACCTGGTACTGGAACCGCTATCCCGGCGCGCTGTCGGATACCGAAAGCTTCGTCTACCGCTATTCCTTCAGCGGCGAGCTTTTGCAAAAGGGTCGCTGGAAGACCCGCTATCTTACCCAGCCCGAAATCCTCGCCTACATGAACGAGGTTGCAGACACCTACGACCTGCGCCGCAGCTTCCAGTTCAACACTCGTGTCACCGCGACCCATTTCAATGACGAAACCGGGCTGTGGCATGTGACAACCGACAAGGGCGAGACGGTCACCGCGAAATACTTGATCACGGCGCTTGGCCTGCTGTCCGCGACGAACACGCCGAAATACAAGGGCATTGACAGCTTCAAGGGCCAGATGCTGCACACCGGCTACTGGCCCGAGGGTGTCGAACTCAAGGGCAAGCGCGTCGGCGTGATCGGCACCGGCTCGACCGGGGTTCAGGTCATCACCGCGACCGCTCCGATTGCCGGGCATCTTACGGTATTCCAGCGCTCGCCCCAATATGTCGTGCCGATCGGCAACACGCCCCAGGACGAGGCGACGATCGCCCAGCAAAAGGCCAACTACGACGACATCTGGAAACAAGTGAAATCCTCGGTCGTGGCCTTCGGCTTCGAGGAAAGCACCGTGCCTGCGGAAACCGCTTCGCCTGAAGAACGCGAACGCGTGTTCGAGGCCGCATGGCAGCGCGGCGGCGGCTTCTACTTCATGTTTGGAACGTTCTGCGACATTGCGACCAGCCAGATCGCAAATGACGCGGCTGCCGACTTCATCAAGAAGAAAATCAAGGAAATCGTGAAGGATCCCGCAACCGCAAAGGCGCTGACGCCGCGCGACATCTATGCCAAGCGCCCCTTGTGCGGGAACAACTACTATGAGGTCTACAATCGGCCCAACGTCACCCTCGCCGATGTAAAGGCCGACCCGATCGCCGAGTTCACCGCGACCGGTATCCGGCTGGAAAGTGGCGCGGAGCATGAGCTGGATGTGGTGATCTTCGCCACTGGCTTTGACGCGGTGGACGGCAACTACGTCAAGATGGACATGCGCGGCCGCGGCGGCGTCACCATGCGCGACAAGTGGAAGGACGGCCCCCTGGGCTATCTGGGCATGATGGAGACGGATTTCCCGAACCTCTTCATGATCCTTGGCCCGAATGGCCCCTTCACCAACCTGCCGCCGAGCATCGAAACGCAGGTCGAGTGGATCGCCGACACCATCGAGATGATGGAGGGCAAGGGCCTGAAGGCCATCGAGCCGACCGAGGCCGCCCGGGACGAATGGGTCACGCTCTGCCGGACAATTGCGGACATGACCCTATTCCCGAAAGCCGAAAGTTGGATCTTCGGTGCGAACATCCCCGGCAAGAAGAACGCGGTGATGTTCTACATGGCGGGCATCGGCAATTACCGCAACGCGATCAACGCGGTGAAGGATGGTGGTTACCAGACCATGATCTTCGACCGCGAGATGGCAAGCGCCTGAAGCTACGGAACGCGCGGCGGGCCGGGCAGGATTGTGCCCGGCCCGCCATGCGCCAAGAAAACCACACAGCAATAAGGGAGAGAGTCTGTGGGACGTGTATCGGGAAAAGTCGCCCTCGTGACGGGCGCAGCAATGGGGATGGGCAAATCCCACTCCGAACTTCTGGCGCGGGAAGGCGCGCATGTCTTCGTCACCGACCGCGACGTGGCGGCGGGTGAGGCGGTTGCCAAGGGCATTGTGGCAGCAGGTGGCAAGGCCGACTTCATCAAGCATGACGTGGCAAGCGAAGCCGACTGGGCCAACGCCATTGCCACTGTGCGTGCCAAGGCCGGGCGGCTGGACATCCTTGTCAACAACGCGGGCGTGCTGATCTTGAAGCCCCTGCACGAAACAACGCCCGAGGAATTCGACCTGACGATGAACGTCAACGTGAAGGGCGTCTATCTGGGCATCCGCGCGGCCGTGCCGCTGATGAAGGAAGCGGACAAGGCCTCGATCGTGAACATTTCGTCGATCTACGGCATCGTCGGTGCGGCAATGGCCGGGGCCTATATCGGTTCCAAGGGTGCTGTGAGGATGCTGACCAAATCCTGTGCCGTCGATCTGGCAGATACCGGGATCCGGGTGAACTCGATCCACCCCGGCGTCATTGACACGCCGATGACCAAGGATCTGCTGCACGCCGATCCGGCCACGCGGCAGGCGATCCTGGGCTGCACGCTCCTCAAGCGTCCGAGCAAGCCCGAGGAAGTGTCGAACGCGGTGCTGTTCCTTGCTTCGGACGAAGCCTCGTTCGTCCATGGCGCCGAGATCGTCGTGGACGGTGGCTACACCGCAAACTGACGCACATGACTGCCCTGTCCGCCCAGCACGACCGGGCGGACAGGGGATGTGAGAAAGGAAGCTCTCCCATGAAGGTTCTGGTGCCTGTCAAACGGGTGATCGACTACAACGTGAAGGTCCGCGTGAAGGCGGATGGCACGGGTGTCGATCTGGCCAATGTGAAGATGTCGATGAACCCCTTTGACGAGATTGCCGTGGAAGAGGCGATCCGTCTGAAGGAGAAGGGCATCGCGACCGAGGTCGTGGTCGTCTCCATCGGCGTCAAGCAGGCCCAGGAAACGCTGCGGACCGCGCTTGCGATGGGGGCCGACCGCGCCATCCTGATCGAGGCGACGGACAACCTGCATGTGGACATCGAGCCCTTGGCCGTGGCCAAGCTGCTGGCGGCCGTGGTGAAGGAAGAAAAGCCGGGCCTCGTCCTTTGCGGCAAGCAGGCGATCGACAACGACATGAACGCCACCGGCCAGATGCTATCGGCGCTTCTCGGCTGGAGCCAGGCGACCTTCGCCTCGGAAGTGTCGATCAACGGCGACCAAGCCAAGGTCACCCGCGAGGTGGACGGCGGTCTGCAGACGATCACAGTCAAGATGCCGACGATCATCACCGTCGACCTGCGCCTGAACGAGCCGCGCTATGCCTCGCTGCCGAACATAATGAAGGCCAAGGCCAAGCCGCTGGCGACCAAGACGCCTGCCGACTACGGCGTGGACGTGAGCCCGCGGCTGTCGGTCGTCAAGACCGTGGAACCGGCGGGCCGCAAGGCGGGCGTTAAGGTCGGCTCGGTGGCCGAGCTGATCGCAAAACTCAAAGACGAAGCAGGGGTGATCTGAGATGGCCGTTCTTCTTCTTGCCGACGTTGCTGACGGGAAACTCGCGACCGACCAGGTGGCGAAGGCGTTGACCGCGGTGAAATCGCTGGGTCCAGTGACCGTGCTGGTCGCGGATCCCGATGCAGCGGCCGCTGCGGCCGAGACCGCGACGCTGGAAGGCGTGGCGAAGGTACTACTGGCCGAGGACGGGGCCTACGCGCATGGCCTGGCCGAGCCCACCGCCGCGCTGGTCGTGTCGCTGGCCGGTGACTACGAGCACATCGTCGCCGCCTCGGGCGCATTGTCCAAGTCGGTCCTGCCCCGCGTGGCAGCCCTGCTGGACGTCATGGTGATCTCGGAAGTGCTGGCGGTGCATGACGCTGCGACCTTCGACCGGCCAATCTATGCCGGGAACGCGATCCACACGGTCAAGACCTCGGATACGAAGAAGGTGCTGACCATCCGCACCGCGACTTTCGATGCGGCGGGCAAGGGCGGTAACGCCCCGGTCGAGAAGGTCTCGGCCTCGGTCGACAGCGGGCTGTCCGCCTGGGTCGAGGATAAGGTCGCGTCCCCCGACCGTCCCGAGCTGACGTCGGCCGGGATCGTGGTCTCGGGCGGACGTGGCGTGGGCTCGCAGACCGAGTTCGCGCTGATTGAGAAGCTCGCGGACAAGCTGAACGCCGCTGTCGGTGCCTCGCGCGCCGCGGTGGACTCGGGCTTTGCGCCGAACGACTGGCAAGTCGGGCAGACCGGCAAGGTCGTGGCTCCGGACCTTTACGTCGCCGTCGGCATCTCGGGTGCGATCCAGCACCTCGCCGGGATGAAGGATTCGAAGGTCATCGTCGCGATCAACAAGGACGAAGAGGCCCCAATCTTCCAGGTCGCCGACTATGGATTGGTCGCAGACCTGTTTACCGCCGTGCCGGAAATGATCGAGAAGCTGTAAGTTGCCACACTCGGAGCACCAACATGACCGACGTCTTCATCTGCGACTACATCCGCACGCCGATCGGGCGCTATGGCGGGGCGCTCTCATCGGTGCGCCCCGACGATCTGGCGGCCATTCCCCTGCGAGCGCTGATGGACCGCAACGCGGGTGTGGACTGGGCGGCGGTCGATGACGTGATCTTCGGCTGCGCCAACCAGGCGGGCGAGGATAACCGCAACGTGGCGCGGATGTCGCTGTTGCTGGCGGGGCTGCCGGTCGGCGTCACCGGGACCACGATCAACCGGCTTTGTGGCTCGGGAATGGACGCGGTGCTGACCGCGGCGCGCCAGATCGCCGCCGGCGAGGCGCAGCTAGTCATCGCGGGCGGTGTCGAAAGCATGAGCCGCGCCCCCTTCGTAATGCCCAAGGCCGACAACGCCTTTTCTCGCAACGCCGAGATCTGCGACACCACCATCGGCTGGCGGCTGATCAATCCGGCGATGCACGCGGCCTACGGCACGGATTCGATGCCGCAGACCGGGCAGAACGTGGCGGATGACTACGGCATCAGCCGCGAGGCGCAGGACGCGATGGCACTGTCCAGCCAGGCCAAGGCGTCGGCTGCGCAAGTCAACGGGCGCCTCGCGGCTGAGATCACCCCTGTCACGATCCCGCAGCGCAAGGGCGAGGCGCTGGTGGTAGACCGCGATGAGCATCCCCGCGCGACAACGGCCGAGGCGCTGGCAAAGCTGCGGTCACTGTTCCCGAACGGCTCGGTCACGGCGGGGAACGCGTCGGGCGTCAACGATGGCGCCGCGGCGCTGATACTGGCCAGCGCCGACGCCGCCCGCGCGCATGGCCTGACGCCGATCGCCCGCGTCCTCGGCGGGGCGACCGCGGGCGTGCCGCCGCGCATCATGGGCATCGGCCCGGCACCCGCGAGCCAGAAACTGATGGCGCGGCTGGGGCTCTCCCAGGCAGATTTCGACGTGATCGAACTGAACGAGGCCTTCGCCGCGCAAGGCGTGGCCACGCTGCGCCAGCTCGGGATCGCCGACGATGACCCTCGGGTGAACCGCAACGGCGGGGCCATCGCGCTGGGTCACCCCTTGGGCATGTCGGGTGCGAGGATCACCGGCACGGCCGCGCTGGAATTGCGCCACATCAACGGCAGACGCTCACTCTCTACCATGTGCATCGGCGTGGGGCAGGGCATCGCCATCGCGCTGGAACGCGTGTGAGTTGCCCGCTCTCCTGTCCAGTCAGATCGAATCCTTGAGGAGGCGAAGTGCATAGGGGGCAGCCTTCCCGGGTGGCGGTCACGCGATTGTCGCCGCTAAGGGAGATTGCACATGGTCGAGATTGTCAGGGGCAAGGACGTCACCATCCCGTTCCATGCGTCGTTGTGCGTCCACCCTGCCTATCATCCATCCCCAAGTTCTGTTGATCTACGTGCAATTCAGAAAATCGCGAAAGACCAATCCTACCGCTGCCAGTGACCTATTTTGGCGATCATAAACGGCTCGTTTGAAGATAACCCGCTCATTGCTGTAACGCTCGGCAACCGATCAGGAAGGCGCGAAAGGCTTACAGATATCCGCAACGGCCCTTGAACCATGCCACTTAGGTTCTCGGTCTCACCCAGATTGTCGCGCAATAATTTAGGCAAGGTCGCACGGCCAACCCTGCCATCGGCTCGCTTCCTGCGCTTACATGCCATTCGTCTTAACCGCGGCGAACAGCCGCTTTCCGCCCTCTACGTCAGAGATGCCGCAACCGCGAACGGCAGAAAATCACCAACGCCCGCAGCAAGCCGGACAAAAACCTCTGGTCGGAACGGGAGGTCAAATACGGTCGTTTTTGACCGGCCTGGACCGCACCACGTGATTTCAACGGGTTGACCGGGACAAAAACCCATGACAAAACCAGTCAGGTTTTGGGAGGGTTTTGTCCGTGATTTTGGGATACGCGAGGGTCTCGACCAAGGACCAGAACCTCGACGGCCAGCGCGACGCTCTCGCCGCCGCCGGGGCGGAACGGATTTTCGCAGACACGATCACCGGGACTGCCCGGGCCCGACCCGAACTGGACCGGCTCCTCTTGGAGCTCCGGTCCGGAGACGTGGTCGTCGTCACGAAATACGACCGCCTCGCCCGGAGCCTGAAGGACCTTCTCGAGATCGTCGACCTGATCCAGTCCCGGGGTGTCGGGTTCCGGTCCCTCGGAGAGGATATCGACACCACGACCCCCGCGGGACGGCTGATCTTTCACGTTTTCGCATCGATCGCCCAGTTTGAGCGCGAGCGGATCGTTGAGCGGACGAAGGAGGGGCTCGAAGCGGCCCGGAAACGAGGCCGGGTCGGGGGTAGGCCCCCTGCCCTCTCACCCGCCCAGAAGGTCGAGGTGAAACGGATGCGGGATGTGGAGATGCGGCCGCTCCCGGAGATCGCCGCCCTGTTCAAGGTCAGCGAGAAAACGATCCGGCGGGTGGTCTGACCGGAGATGGGGGCGGGACCTGATAGTACGACTGAGGTCCTCGCCGGACTGGTGGAGCGGGTCACCTTTCACAGCGAAGAGAGCGGGTTCTGCGTCCTGCGCGTGAAGGCGCGGGGGCACCGGGACCTGGTGACCACCGTCGGACACGCCGCCATGATCTCGGCGGGGGAGTGGGTCACGGCCTCCGGGGTCTGGGTGAACGACCGGACCCACGGGCTCCAGTTCAAGGCGCACTTCCTGAAGTCCTCCGCCCCCTCCAGCCTCGACGGGATCGAGAAATACCTCGGATCCGGGATGATCAAGGGGATCGGACCGGTCTACGCCAAACGACTGGTGAAGATGTTCGGCAAGGACGTCTTCGACATCATCGAGGCGTCCCCGGACCGCCTGCGCGAGGTAGACGGGATCGGCCCCAAGCGGGCCGACAAGATCACCTCCGGGTGGGCCGACCAGAAGGTGATCCGGGAGATCATGGTGTTCCTGCACCAGCACGGGGTGGGCACGGCCCGGGCCGTGCGGATCTTCAAGACCTACGGTACCGACGCGGTGCAGGTGATGAGCGAGAACCCCTACCGGCTTGCCAAGGACATTCGGGGGATCGGGTTCCGGACCGCAGACCTGATCGCCGAGAAGCTCGGGATCGAGAAGACCGCGATGATCCGGGTGCGCGCCGGGATCTCCTTCGCGCTGACCGAGGCGATGGGGGACGGACACTGCGGCCTGCCGCGAAAGGATCTGATCGGCCTGGCCGAGAAGCTCTTGGAGGTCCCTGCCCCCCTGATTGAGAGCGCCCTGGCTGAAGAGCTTCTGGAAGAAACGGTCACGCTGGATCGGGTGGGGGATGCGGAGTGTGTCTTCCTGACCGGGCTGTACCTGGCCGAGCGCGGGATCGCGGAACAGATCCAGAGGATCCGGTCCGGCCCCCTCCCCTGGCCCGAGATCGACGCCGACAAGGCGCTGCCCTGGATCGAGCAGAAAACCGGCCTCGACCTCGCCGCCAGCCAGGTCGACGCGATCCGCCTCGCGCTCCGGTCGAAGGTGATGGTGATCACGGGTGGTCCGGGCGTGGGGAAGACCACCACCGTCAACTCAATCCTGCGCATCCTCGCGGCGAAACGGGTGAAGCTCCTGCTTTGCGCCCCTACCGGCCGGGCCGCGAAGCGGATGACCGAGGCGACCACGATGGAGGCCAAGACCATCCACCGGCTCCTGGAATTCGACCCGAAGGCCTTCGGGTTCAAGCGCGACCTCGAAAACCCACTCGACTGCGACCTTCTCGTGATCGACGAAAGCTCGATGGTCGACGTCATGCTGATGCAGTCCCTCCTGAAGGCGGTCCCGGATCACGCCGCGCTCCTGATCGTCGGCGATATCGACCAGCTCCCCTCGGTGGGACCGGGTCAGGTCCTCGCCGACATCATCGGCTCCGGCGCCGTGCCAGTGGTGCGGCTGACCGAGGTGTTCCGCCAGGCGGCCGAGAGTAAGATCATCACGACGGCGCACGCGATCAACGCGGGACAAATGCCCGACCTCACGCCGCCGGACGGGAAGACGGATTTCTACTTCGTACCGGCCGCCGACCCGGAGCAGGCGGTGTCCCGGATCGTCGAGCTGGTTTCGAAGCGCATCCCGAACCGGTTCGGGTTTGACCCTATCCGGGATATCCAGGTCCTGTGTCCGATGAACCGGGGCGGCGTCGGGGCCCGGTCTCTGAATATCGAGCTGCAGGCGGCGTTGAACCCGGCCGGGGAGAAGAAGGTCGAGCGGTTCGGCTGGACCTTCGCACCCGGCGACAAGGTCATGCAGATCGAGAACGACTACGACAAGGACGTCTACAACGGGGACATCGGCACGGTCGAGGATGTCGATCTGGATGAGGGCGAGGTCGCGGTGGACTTTGACGGGCGGACCGTCACCTTCGTCTTCGGGGAGCTCGACACATTGGTCCCGGCCTACGCGGCGACGATCCACAAAAGCCAGGGGTCGGAATACCCCGCCGTGGTCATCCCGGTGATGACCCAGCATTACGCGATGCTCCAACGGAACCTGATCTACACCGGCGTGACCCGGGGAAAGAAGCTGGTGGTCCTGGTCGGTCAGAAGAAGGCCGTCGCAATCGCCGTCAAGAACGTGTCCGGGCGGCGGCGCTGGTCAAAGCTGGATGAGTGGCTGCGGGATCCCACGCGGAATAGCGATAACAGAACCCCCGAATACTGTTGAACCTGAAAGCTGGAACAGGCCCGCTGCCCCGCCGATCTGCTCACTGTTCCGCCGGTCCCGGCGCTTAGACCCTCAACACCATTGCCAAAAGTGTTAAATCAGGCCCGAGCCGCCCCCCCCATGGCGTGAGAGCGTCACGCCGCCTTCGGATTCCGTTTCGAAAACAGGGCCTGCCACCCGGCGACGCTCGCCTCATCGAGAAAAAGAAGACCCGCCACGTCTTCCGTGCTCAGCCCCTCCGCCAGCAGCAGGAGAGCATTCGCCATGCGCGCCTGAATAAGCTCTGGGGATCTGGTATTAAGGGTTTTCAACAGCGTTTCGCGGTCAGTCTCGGAAAGGTGCATCGGTGAATCTGGTCGTGGTTGATGAGGGGGCCTATCTGACATGCCTGTCTATGGGACGCAACGCGCCCGAGACGGCGGTTGCGGTTCCGCGTTAGGAACCTTCGCAGCCCGTACCTTCCTCCGCCCAAATGGGCCGGATTCGATCCCCGAGCACAATCCCGAGGGCGGCTGCCCGCCCACCGTTCAGCTCAAGGGCGGCTCGCGCCGCTATCCCAGTGGGGCCCGGAACCGGCGTCAAGTCATGCGGCTGCGCCTCGTGTTTTATGAACTGAATGACCCCCGCGTCGTCGATGAACAGCATGTCGAGAGGAATCAACGTGTTCTTCATCCAGAGGGCGATGGCCCTGTCAGGCGGATAGACGAACAGCATCCCTGCGTCCGGAGCGAGTTCGGTCCGGTTCATCAGACCGGTTTCGCGCGTTTCTGGAGTTGCTGCGACCTCGACGGAGACAGAAACTGCGCCCTGCTGGGTTTCGATCGATAGGGATGTCACGTTACAGGTGGGGGTATCGGCGCTGGCGAAGGTCGGCGCGAGGCTCCCGATGACCGCGGCCAGAGCCGCCCTGCGAAAAAGGTCTGTGATCATCATGTTACGTGCTCCCGATCCAGATATCGCGACGATAATCGCTGACCCCTCGGGGAATGGGAAGAGACACGCCTGTCTCATCGCCCAGAGGCCCCTATCAGCCTGTTCGCGGGTCCTCCTGGCCCTCTTCCTGACCAGCGCTTCCGGAGCGGTGGCTGATCCGGTGGGCCCGGTGCTCCCACCAGACAGCATCATCGCAGACCGTGACCTCGCCTGGTACGCGCAGGACTGGTGGCAGTGGGCCTTCTCTATGCCGACGGATCAGAGCCCGATCCGGGACACCGACGGGCGTCTGTGCGGCGTCAATCAACAAGAGCCTGTCTGGTATCTCGCGGGCGGGTTCGGCACGGCCCGGATCCACAGGGCTTGTACCATTCCAGAGGGGCGTTTCCTCTTCTTCCCGATCATCAATACCGTCGTGACAACGGCGCCCGGACAGACCCGGACCTGCGACGAGGTCCGCGCCGAGGCCGCTCAGAATAATGACCGGTACGTCTATCTCAATCTCGAACTCGATGGCGTCCAGTTCCCGAACCTCCAGCGGACCCGGATCAGGCCTGCGGCCTGTTTCGATCTGGCGGGACGCGCGGCGCCGGACCTGGAACCGCGCCCATTCTTCCCGAGTGCGACGGACGGGTATTGGGTCATGTTGGCGCCCCTGCCCCCGGGCGATCACCGTCTGGAGTTTCGGGCGTTCTACACGAACCCGGACAGTCCCGGAGGAAATGCGGTCCAGAATATATCGTATGAACTTCGTATCCAGGCTGCGCCGTAACCGGGAGCAGTTAGAGCGCATACCCGCGGCGGCGTTTCTCTATGGCGAGCGCCATGAGGGCGGTGACCGCCATACCCTCATCAGGGTGGTGGTCAATCCGGACAGTGCCAGGACTCCCGATCCGGCCCCATTCCCGGATGAGGCTTGCGCCCCCGAAAAGGTCAGGCTGGATGACCATGCGGTAGAAGCGCCTCATGTTCTGAGATGGGTCTTCACGGCGGAGCCGGGCTTGATCAGGAAAGATGTCGAGCTGCATGAAATCACGATATGTCGTGCAGGTTTATTAGAGAAGAACGAAATGTAGCCTTCCTATGTTTCCGTTCTGGTTCTGTATAATTCCCACATCTGCTCGAGCAGCTGACCCTGGGTGATTCCCAGACGCTCCGCCTCGGCCGCGATCGCCTCCCCCACCTCCGGGAAAACCTTCGGGTGAAGCTGGTGCGTCCGCGGGCTAGGCTTACGGCCCGGCTTTTTTCTGGGGGACCGGTCCACGAACCCCCTCGCCTCCCCGACTTCGTCAACGCGACGGACCTCCGCAACGGACGTATCCTTGGGCCGGGCCTTCAGGCCGGACAACCTATTTGAGCCGCTCATACACCGCCTCCGTGAATCCATGCGCGTTCTCGAGCGCCTTATCCACCTTCCCTCCCGTTCGCATCTCCGGGTCATTCATCATGCTGGTCAGGTCGCCGCCGTAAGCGAATATCTCGGAGAATGCCGCGCGCGCGACGAGTGACGGTTCGATCAGGTCAATCCCCGCGCCCCGGAGCTGCTCCTCGAGCTCCTTCTGGACCCGGCTCTTTACCGCAGCAGACGTCTTCGTCAGAACGACCGCGTGCCGGATCCTGCGGCCGAGCGCCTCCTCCTCTTCCCGGACCAGCGCCAACGCCTCTGATCCGATTTCAGCATCCAGAGCGGTCGCCTGCATAGGAACGATGACGAGGTCCGCCTGGGAGATCGCCCGGCTGACGAGCTGGGACGCTACCCCTTCAAGGTCCACGATCACGATCTTTCCATCCCCGTCAGCGGCCCGGATCGTTGGGACGATCTCGGCCCGTCCGATGTCCCCATGAAGGGTAACGCCCTTCGGTAAACCGTGTGACGCCCACCGGCTGAGGGATTTATTCGGGTCGCAATCCAGGACGGTGACATCCGCCCCCATCCGGGCGAACTCGGACGCGAGGATGACAGAGCAGGTCGATTTCCCGACCCCGCCCTTCGGGCTGGCTAGAACGATGACGGGCATCCCGAGGTCTCCACATTAAATTTACCGGATTTATATCTCAGACCGGAAATATTTCCTATACCGAATTTATTTCGTTAACCGGAAATAAATAAGTAACCGGCTTTCAATCTGAAACCGTGCATCAGGTTGGTCGCCCGCGCCTCTCAAACCACTTCCGACAAAACCCGATGAACGCAGCGTTGGGGTCACGAGGAGGCGCGTCCATCCACATCCGCCACTCACTTTCCAAGAAGTAGACGTCCCATCCCGGAGCGGCCTCGCGCGCCTTGTCATAGACGTCCCCGGAGAGGCGAACGGTCACCTCTGACGTGACGGTGGGCTTGTCCGCATATGCATCGATGAAATCGGGTTTAGGAGAAACCTCGAGAACGTCGTGCATCAGCCGGAAGCTGTAATCCGGCATATGGGACTGCTCCTCGTCCGTCTGACAGATCGCCTTCACCAGGCGCTTGAACTCTTTCTCCGTCGAGGTGGACCCCGTCTTATGCTGGAGCTTGTCCAAACCGATCCGCCAAACGGACTGCTTCCCGCAATGCTTCCGGGCGAGTTCGTAAAGCCTCCTCTCAAGCGGTTTCCTGAGCTGGAAGTATGACCTATGCAGGGTCAGGACGTTCTGGTTCTCGATAGCCTTGATGAGCCAGTCGCCCACCTCCAGCTCAACACTTAAGAGCCTTCCTGTCGCGTCCTCCTTCACGATCTTCGCGTCGGTGAGGAAAGAGAACGACCGCCATTCGCCCAGTCCATGATCGTGGAGGTTGGTTTGGATCTGCGTGAACTGGAGACGGGTGAGGGCGCGCTTTAACGTAGCGTAAGCCTGACCGGTCGTGTGGCGGTTGGTGGATTTGAGAAGATCGTATGCTGAGACCCGGACGCGACGACTGATTTCGTGTCCCTCGTTCTTGGCAGCCATCAGCTGGCTAAGAACGTAGATCAAAATATCCCGGTCAAATACGTTGGCACGCCCCTCCAATGCGGAAGGGGTGATCATCACTTTCAGACTACCATGCTCGTACTGGAAGGGGGCCATATCTTTCTTGACAGACAAGGAGAACAGGGGGTGTTCCATGGAGGCGCGATCGCTCTTGGGAGTCGCGTCAAGGATGTCGCACACGAAGAGGTCAGGCTCCGTGTGTCGCTGGGGCAGGAGGGTTGTTCTCTGTCGCGGCCTCGCCATTCTTCGATACTCTACCCACCAGCAGGTGCGGGTTTTCCTGTCAGCCTGCGAGGTTCTTCGCTAGTCTACCCACCGAGCAGAAAAGGTCAGCTCCCCAAATCTTGTATTCATCGACACTCTACACACCATTCCTCGCTAGTCTACCCACCATTAATCGATACTCTACACACCAGCAGTTTGGAAAAGAGAGGATTTCATGTTGTTTATCAAATACTTAAAAAATAGCCGATTCGCGTAACACACTATTTAACACAGAAATAACACTCCACTGCTGTGGATAAGTCTTCATTCAAGGGTGACAGCGGGTTCCAAAGTGCATACCTTGAAAGGAAGAAATCTACCAGTGAAGGCGATCCGAGATGGCTGAGAAAGCAGAACAGGACCCCCTGGATGAACTGGTCAGCATCAACCTGAAGGTCCCGGAACGCGAACGGCGCGCGTTCAAGGTCTGGTGCGCTGAGAGGGGTATCACCCAGGTAGAAGCTTTTCGGCACGGTATCGAGCTTCTTAAGAACGCTGAAGAACAGCGGTCGTGAGTACCCATCGCGAACACGTTAAGCCCCGTATGTTGATTTCCACTGAGAAGTGACCCGGGTAGGCGCATAATTTCCACTGAGATTTGACCCATGTGACCCTCCCCCAAGCGAAGAGCGAGGGGGTCAAAGGAGTGATCGACATGGGACTACTGAACGTTATTCGGAAGCTACGCCTGCGTCAGGGTTTGGCGATCCGGGAGATCGAGCGCCGCACCGGGTTGTCGCGCAATACCATCAAGAAGTATCTGAAGGCCGATACAATCGAGCCCAAGTTCGCGACGCCGGAACGGTCGAGCAAGCTTGATCCTTTTGCTGAAACGCTGGCAGGCTGGCTCAAAACCAATGCGAAGAAGGGACGCAAAGATCGGCACACGCTGAAGAAGATGCATGCCGATCTCGTCGCTCTTGGCTTCACCGGCTCCTACAACCGTGTGGCGGCCTTTGCGCGACAGTGGAAAGCAGATCGGCAGCGCGAGGAACAAACGACGGGGCGCGGCACCTTTGTCCCACTGGCTTTCCGCCCCGGCGAGGCGTTCCAGTTCGACTGGAGCGAGGATTTTGCGGTTGTCGGCGGCGAGCGCATGAAGCTCCAGGTCGCCCATATCAAGCTGTCGCACAGCCGGGCGTTTCTCTTGCGGGCCTATCCCTTGCAGACCCACGAGATGCTGTTCGACGCCCACTGGCATGCATTCCGAGTTTTCGGCGGCGTGCCGGAACGCGGGATCTATGACAACATGCGCACAGCGGTGGATCTTGTGGGCCGTGGCAAGGCGCGGCAGGTCAATATCCGCTTCCTGGCGATGGCAAACCACTATGTCTTCGAGCCTGACTTCTGCAATCCAGCAGCGGGTTGGGAGAAGGGGCAGGTTGAGAAGAACGTCCGCGACTCCCGCCATCAGATGCTGCAAGGCATGCCGGACTTTCCCGATCTTGCCGCGCTGAATGACTGGCTGGAACAACGTTGCATCGCTCTGTGGCATGAGACGGCTCATGGCACGCTGCCTGGAAAAATCGCCGACGCCTGGACTGAGGAACGGGCAGCCTTGATGCCCTTGCCGGTGGCCTTCGACGGCTTCATTGAGATTAGCAAGCGCGTCTCGCCCACCTGCCTGATAAGCTTTGAACGCAACCGCTACAGCGTTCCAGCATCATTTGCGAATCGGCCTGTCAGCCTGCGCGTCTACCCCGACCGGCTGGTCGTGGCTGCGGAAGGCCAGATCCTGTGCGAACATACCCGCATTATCCAGCGCAGCCATAAGCTGCCTGCGAAGACGATCTACGACTGGCGGCATTATCTGGCGGTCGTGCAAAGGAAGCCTGGCGCTCTTCGGAATGGGGCACCCTTCCTCGAATTGCCATCTGCCTTCAGGCAGTTGCAGGAGCACATGCTGCGCAAGCCCGGCGGTGACCGCGAGATGGTCGACATCCTCGCGCTCGTCTTGCATCACGATGAACAGGCCGTGCTGACCGCCGTGGAACTGGCGCTAGCCGAGGGCGTGCCGACCAAGACCCATGTGTTGAACCTCCTGCACCGCCTGGTCGACGGCAAGGTCATCGGTGGTCCACCGTTGGATACCCCGCAAGCGCTGGCCCTGCGGCGCGAACCCAAGGCCAATGTCGAGCGTTATGACGCCCTGCGGAGCCAGATCGCGGGAGGCCGCCATGCGTCATGATCCTGCTGCCGCTGCTGTCGTCATCATGCTCCGCAGCCTGAAGATGTATGGCATGGCCCAAGCCGTCGAAGATCTCATCGAACAGGGCGCCCCGGCCTTTGAGGCCACCATCCCGATCCTGTCGCAACTGCTGAAGGCCGAATTGGCCGAACGCGAGGTGCGCTCCATCGCCTATCACATGAAAGCGGCACGCTTCCCGGCCTATAAAGACCTTTCGGGCTTCGACTTCGCCGCCAGCGAGATCAACGAGGCCACCATCAGGGCCCTGCATCGCGGTGAGTTCATGGATGGGGCCCAGAATGTCGTCCTGATCGGTGGCCCAGGCACCGGCAAGACCCATGTCGCGACTGCTCTTGGCATCCAGGCGATCGAGCATCATCGCCGCAAGGTCCGCTTCTTCTCTACCATCGAACTGGTCAATGCCCTCGAACAGGAAAAGGCCAAAGGCAAGGCAGGCCAGATTGCCGAAAGCCTGACCAGGCTCGACCTCGTCATCTTGGACGAACTCGGATATCTGCCGTTCAGTGCCTCAGGCGGGGCGTTGCTGTTCCACCTGCTCAGCAAACTCTACGAACGCACCAGCGTCGTGATCACCACCAACCTCAGCTTCAGCGAATGGGCCACCGTCGTTAGCGTCCGAGGAGCTGGTGTAATTTCATCGCCGTCGGCGGTGTGATCCTGGGTGGCCATCGAGGTGTATGTTCGAGGTGGAGTTTGGCGACTTCA
>JALQYS010000126.1 GCA_023254015.1 Paracoccaceae bacterium | reverse complement strand
GGTCTCGAGCAGGTCTTCCACCGCGGGCAGCTCTTGCAGCATGCGCGAGAGGTCGGCCGCCGACTCGACCTCGCTGACCACCGCGGCGGCGTTGCCCGCGCCCTCGCCCTGCGCGTGGGCGTAGGCCTGCTGGATGCGCTGGGTCAGCGCGCTGCTGGGCAGACTTTGCCAGTGCAGCGGCGCCTGGCCGTGCACGCGCAGCACTTCGCCGAGCGCGCTGCGGTCGCTGTCGGCGCAGGCCCACAGCGTGCACTGCTGGCCGTCGTCCTCGAGCAGCAGCCGGTGGTCGCGGGCGAAGGGGTAGGGCAGCAGCTGTAGCATGGCTCAGCGAACGGGGCTGGTGGCCGCGGCGGGTGCGGTCGGCGCAGAAGGCGCAGCCGGCAAGGTCGGCAGCTGCGGCCCCGGACCCGGGTTGAGCAATCGCCCGGCGCGCGGAACTTTCATCGCGTGCAGCGGGATGGGCGATTGCGTTTGTCAGGTGCAGGGCGAAACCTGCGGGGGTCTGGTAGCCGAGGGCCGAATGGGGGCGTTCGGTGTTGTAGTCAGTCACCCAAGCCGAGATCAGATCACGGGCATGGGCCAGGTTACGGAACAGTGTTTCGTTCAGGAACTCGTCCCGCATCCGGCCGTTGAAACTCTCGACAAACCCATTCTGCATCGGCTTTCCCGGCGCGATGTAGTGCCACTCGATTTTGGTCTCGGCGCACCACTTCAGGATCGCATTCGAGGTCAGTTCCGTCCCGTTGTCGGAGACGATCATCCCGGGCTTGCCGCGCCGTTCGATCAACGCCGTCAGTTCCCGTGCCACGCGGCGGCCCGAGATCGAGGTATCGGGGATCGCAGCAAGGCACTCGCGCGTGACGTCATCCACCACATTCAGCACCCGGAACCGCCGTCCACAGGCGAACTGGTCATGGACGAAATCCAGCGACCAGCGGGCGTTTGCACGGGCTTCGACCAGGATCGGGGCCCTTGTGCCAAGCGCCTTGCGGCGCGCTTTGCGTTTACGGACGGTTAACCCTTCCTCGCTGTAGAGCCGATAGATGCGGTTGATGCCTGAAGGCTCCCCTTCACGGCGCAGCAGCACGAACAGCCGCCGATACCCGAACCTGCGCCGTTCATTGGCCAGGTCGCGCAATCGGCTCCGCAGCACCGTGTCAGGCGCCCTATGCGACTGGTATCGCACCATCTTCCGGTCAGCCCCAGCAATCTGGCACGCCCGCCGTTCTGACAGCCCGAACTGGGCCTTCAGATGCGCGACTGCCTCGCGCTTCACAACGGGCGTCACCATTTTTTTGACAGCAGATCCTTCATCGCCGCCATGTCGAGCATCTGCTCGGCCAGCAGCCTCTTCAGCTGGGCGTTCTCGTCCTCCAGCGCCTTCAGCCGCTTGGCCTCGGACACCGTCATCCCCGAATACTTCGCCTTCCAGGCATAGAACGTGCCTTCCGACATCCCGTGCTTGCGGCAGAGATCGGCACACTTCGCGCCTGCCTCATGCTCATGCAAGATCCCGATGATCTGCTCTTCGCTTCGTATCGTTCGCTTCATCGTCCGTCCCTTCGTTGGGGCGGACTCTAGTCGCAGATGGAGGAAAAATCCCGTGGCAGGTCAGCAGCGGTATCTTTCTTCGGGTAACATTGAAGCGTTCAACCGTGAATTCGTCCCCCTGCGGGCGCTTGCGGGCTTGATGGGGAATTCCTGGCAACAGCTGCGACAAGATCTTCTCAGTGTTCACGCCATACCATTCACGCCGGATGGGCGCGATCTTGGGGCGCTCTATCAGTGGTCAGAAATAGAGAAGAAGCTCTGGTGTCGCTGGGAGCGGACTTGAATGCCTCCAAATGAGCGCAACTCGTCTAAACCGCCTGAAAACGTTTTGTTTTCGCCACGCAACGAGATCGACCTCAAGGAAGTACGGCTCAAGTTTCTGATTTTAATTGATAAAATCTGCCATAGATCGGTTGGCTATGCTGGCGTCAGATTTCACTTGACAAGGAGTGCGCAAGCACATGCTTGCGCTTGCGCACTCTTATGCTTTTTCTGGCTGCTGATGTCCGACACGTAAAGACCAACTTGTGAAAATTTGGCCTCAATGATTTCAAACACTTACAGGCGATCGCGACAATTATAAACTGATCTTGCGACAGCGTAAAACCGATTTCCGACACTCTGAAACAGATCAGACTTTTACGGCAAGAACCCTCAGAAATGAAAAGGCCGCCCGATCGGGCGGCCTTCATCTTCGATTTGGTCGGGGGTTCAGCGTTTAGCGGCACTCTTGCTCGACTTCTTTTCCCGAACGGCACGTTCCATGACAATCTTCGTATCAATTGCCCGCCAGCTATCAGAAATGAAGGGATTGAGTTCGTCGTCGCAGTCAGTCCGTTCGAAGTAGGCATCGACAAAGTGGTCGAGTCTGAGGGTGGTTTCGCCCTCCATCATGGCAAGCCCGATGGCTTCCTGCACCAATTCGATCGCAACGCCGAAGCATCGCGCTCCAGCATGGATCAAACGCCGCATGAAATCCGGCCTGTCGAGTTCAGGATGATGCACCGCGCCCATTGTAACGAGAAAGGTCGTCATCGCTTTCCGAATGATCAAACCTTCGACTTCGGGGCGTGCTGGACTCATTTCAATCGGCTTCAACCTCCGCGTGAAGGTGCGGTCATGATTGATCAATTCCTTGGCCTCGGGTGTCGCCGTCAGGATGAGGCAGATGGGCCAATTTTTGTCCTGGGTCATATTGCGGAAGCGCTTCGAAAACTGCTCCATGCTATCGCTGGTTTTGTAACGACCCGCATCCTGCACTTCATCAAGGTGCAACCCGGCAACCTTCTGCTCTTTCATCTCGTACATAACCCGATCAATCAAATAATCTTCGTCCGGCGTGCGAGCCACAGGGTAGTCGAGTGCCTTGAGGATAGCTTTGCAGGTATCCCGGACGGTTGCCTTACCGGGGACGATTGCGCTGACGATCTTCGTTCCGAATTTACGACCACCCGTCCGTTCGGCCAGGTCAGTATATTCAGCGATGACCCTCTCAGCGATCCTGGATTTGCCCGAACCCGCGGGTCCGATGAGCGCAGCGCCCCATTGTTCGATCAAACCGCGCTTCAACCTTGCCTCGCGACGTGCCAACACCCGGAAAACCCGAGTGCGAAACTTCCGATAGTCATCGGTTTCAAAGAAGTGACCTTCGAGTTCTGCAAGTTGCGTGGCAACCTGCTCGATCTTGTTCATTTCGGCGACAGCTTGATCTCCAGTCACTCTTGGTCCTCCCAGTGTTGATTGGAATTGCGACGCGTCTTGTTGGCAGACCGGTACCGATCTGCGCTTGTCGGTTCGTTCAGCTTGTCGTCCTCGTCGAAGGGGTCGTCGTCGACACCGTCCGGCGCAGCGGTTTCGTAGCC
>JALQYS010000063.1 GCA_023254015.1 Paracoccaceae bacterium | reverse complement strand
CGGCCTCTTGGATGTGGTCGTTTCCCCCTTCGCCAAACAACTGATCGTTGCCAGCGCCCCCGAACAAGCTGTCATTCCCTTCGCCGCCGCGAATGACGTCGTTGCCTTCTTCGCCGTCCAGTGAGTCATGCCCCGCGTAACCAAGAAGTGTATCGCTCCCGTCTCTGCCGTAACCAATATCATTACCGTCCCAAAAGGAGAGCAGGTTTGCAACATTGCTGCCACTGATGATATTGTCCGCGCCATTGATGACGATGGCGTTCTCAATGCTGATGAATGTGTTCACCCGACCATAAGGGGGATAGTAATAGGGATCGAATTGAGCGCCAATCTTTCCCAGATCCCAAACATCTGCTTCGAACCACGCACCAGTGTCAGCCGGATTCACGTTACGATAGAAAGTGTCGATGCCGTCGCCACCATCAAGGATGTTGGTTTGTGTGCCACCATAAAGGGAATCGTTACCAGCTCCCCCATAGAGGTAATCGTCGTTGCCACCGGTGTTCAGCAGGTCATTTCCATCGCCTCCGTATATGGTCCAGCCGGAGGGCGGGTTGCCATAGTTGAGGTCGTCATCCGCGTCAGTTCCGTAAACTGCAGGCATTAAGGCTCTCCGGAGCTTTCAGTTGGGGTGCGCTTTCACCGGCTACATTCACGAACATTCTGACAACTGGCACCAAGTTTCACAATAATACTTTTGGGCGGTAAGTTGAGCGTAGGGGAACATCAGCATCGGCCATCAGGTTTGACCGAAATCAAGGTCCGCTGCATGTAACGCCGCTAAACAGGAGAAACCTACTTTCCCCATACAGGAATTTCCCCAGATGCCTGGCCCCGCCAAGACTGACCTGCCGATCGACATCGGGGCATCGGTCGAGGAAAAGGAAGGACAGCCAAGACAAGCGCGCTTCAAGCGGCGCTACCTGCTTGTGCTGCTTGTGCCGGTCTTGATGTTCTCGGGCGGGGTGATGGGCATGTATTTCCAGCCGCCGCTTCTGCGGGCCTTTTACGGACTGACCGGACTGCAACCGGGCGGCGGGACGGCCACGCCGATCGCCCTTCCCCCAAATGTCGAACTGCCCCCCCGCATGGCCGAAACCATGCTGCCAAGCGATGTGATCGGGCTTGGCAGGCTTATGCCTGCGGGTGATGTCTCGGTCGTGGCCGCACCCTATGGCGCGGGCGATGCGCGGATCGCCGAAATTCTCGTGTCAGTCGGGCAAGTCATGGAAAAGGGCGCGCCCGTCGCACGACTGGACAATGCGGCAGCGCTGCAAGGGGCGGTGCTGACTGCCGAGGCCAATCTCGCCGTGCGCGAAGCGGCCTTGCTGCAAACTCGCGCCGCCGTGCGGTCAAGCCGCGACGAGGCGCAGGCGGCACTGGATCAGGCGCGCGCCACATCCGCCGAAGCGCAAAGAAACCTCATTCGCACCGAAGACCTCTTCCATCGCGGCGTTGCCACGCAGGAAGCGCTCGACGCCACGCGGGCCGCGGCCGAAAGTGCGGGCTCCGCCGTGACTCGCGCCGAAGCGACGCTGGCGCGATTTGCCGCGATTGAACTCGACGACCAGCCCGATGTGATCGTGGCCACCCGCAATGTCGAAGCTGGTCGGGCGGAACTGGCACGGGCGAAGCTGGATCTTCAGCGCGCGACCGTTGTCGCCCCGATCAGTGGCGCGATCCTCGACCTGAATGCCACTCCGGGCCAACGGCCGCCACAGGATGGGATCATGCAGATGGGAGATACCAGCCGGATGATGGCCGAAGTGGAAATCTGGCAGGACCGCATCGCCCGCGTATCCGTCGGGCAGCCTGTCGAACTGGTCTCGTCGGCGCTTGGCCGGGCACTGCAGGGCCGGGTTGACTCCATCGGCCTGACCGTAGGCCGTCAGGGCCTTATCTCGGACGATGCCGCCGAGAACAAGGATGCGCGTGTGATCCGTGTGCTTGTGGCGCTGGACGGGGCCTCCTCGGTCATCGCATCGCGCTTTACCAATCTCGAGGTCATCGCTCGCATCGACACCGCAGCCGCGCAGGCGGCACCATGAAGGCGATTTTGCAGCGCCTGTTGGGCCGGCTCCCGATCGGCTGGCTACAATTGACACACAATCCAATGCGCTTTGCTGCCGCAGTGACCGGTGTTGCCTTCGCGAATGTGCTGGTCTTCGTCCAGTTGGGCATCATGAATTCGATGGGTGCTGCAACCCTGCGCCCCTACAGTTTCTTCGCCGCCGACATCATGATTTCGGCCAATGACGCGAATGCGCTCGCCGATGGTGGCAACGTCGCACGCCAATGGCTGCTTCAGGCGCTCGCGGATCCTGATGTAACCGACGCGACCGGCCTGTTCATCGGCAACGTCCCGTGGGACCGCGGCGAGGACGACATAAGCCTGACGACCTTCGGCATCGACCCTGGCAAGGTCGACTTCTTTGCTCCAGCGATCGCATCCGAGGCGCCATTGCTTGAGGTGCAGGATTCTGCCCTGCTCGACCGTCTTGCCCGCGGATTGAAACGCGACGAGGCCGCCGCGATCCGCCCGCAGTCGCCGCTGTCGTTCGAAACGCAGGGCCGCACGCTTACCGTCTATTCGACCTTCGCCGGCGGCGGCGGCTTCGGCGGTGACGGCTATATGATTGTATCGGACCAGACCTTCCTGTCGTTCTTTCCCGCCCGCAACTCGGCCGCACCCGACCACATCCTCTTGCGGTTACGCCCCGGCGCGGATGTCTCGGCGGTGGTAAAACGCCTGCAAACGCTGATATCCGATCCGTCGCTTCGCATCCGCAGCTATCCTGATGCGGCACAAGAGGAGCTATCCTTCCAGCAGACAAAGCGCCCGACCGGCGTCATTTTCGGCTTCGGCGTGCTTATCGGGGTGCTTGTGGGGCTGGTGATTGTCTATCAGGTCCTCTCGACGGATGTGGCCGACCACCTGCGCGAATACGCCACCTTCAAGGCGATGGGCTACGGCCCCCGCTTCTTCGCCGGGATTGTTCTGGAAGAGGCCCTGATCCTCGGCGTCCTTGGCTTCATTCCCGGTTTCGCTGTCGGGGCGACCATGTTGACGGTTATGGGCAAGATTACGACCCTTCCTCTCGCGGTCACGCCTTCGATGGCGGTCACGGTTCTTGCCGGAACGGTGGTCTTTTCGGCCCTGTCCGGCCTGATCGCCACCCGACGCCTGGCCGCCGCCGATCCGGCCGACCTGTTCTGAGAGCGCGACCCACATGGACCCGATCATCGACATCCGCGCACTGAACCACTGGTTCGGCGAAGGCTCGGCCCGCAAGCAGGCGATCTTCGACATTTCGCTGATGCTCGAGCGTGGCAGTTTCACCGTGCTGATGGGACCGTCCGGGTCGGGAAAGACCACACTTCTGACACTGATCGGTTGCCTGCGTGCCGTGCAAAATGGGTCCTTGCGCCTGCTTGGCCACGAATTGCACGGTGCAGAGGAAAAGGCGCTGGTCGCGATGCGTCAAAGGCTCGGCTTCATCTTTCAGGCCCACAACCTGCATGAAAGCCTGACGGCAAGGCAAAATGTCATGATGGGCGCGCTGGTGCACAGGGGGGTCAGCGACCAGACGGCAGACGATGCCGCGTGCCACCTGCTCGGGCTGGTGGGTTTGGCTGACCGCATCGAATACCTGCCCGCGAAGCTTTCTGGGGGTCAGAAACAGCGCGTGGCGGTGGCGCGTGCGCTCGTCGGCAATCCTGACCTGCTGCTGGCAGACGAACCGACGGCGGCGCTCGACAAGGACTCCGCTGCCGAGGCCATCGACCTCATGCGGCGGATTGGAAAGGCGCGCGGCATGAGCACCCTCCTCGTCACCCACGACAACCGCATCCTCGACCGCGCCGACCGCATCCTCACACTTGAAGACGGACGGATCGTCGGCGACGAACGTCGCGACGTTCGTTCTTGATGGCATCAACATCGCATCAACGGCCGCTTTGGGCCGAACAGGCTGTTTCACTGCTCAGCGACAGCGGGGGCTCGCACAACCCGCTGCTGGCTGTTCAAGGGCCGAACAGCGCCCCGTTGCTTGAAAGTGCGCCTTCGGGCAAAGTCCACAAGACGGCAGATCAAGGGTAGCAAGATGAAATCGGAGAGTGCCGCCCTATCTGCGACGCGCGACGAAGTCGAAAGGCTTTGCGGGCAGTGCGTTCTGCGGCTGCAATCCTTTGAGCTGAAGCTGAAGGCCATCGTAGCGACGCATCAGGTCTCTGGCACCATCGACACCTTTGAGGCGAACCGGGCGAAGCGGAATGCCGAAACGCGGCGCAAGACCATGGGCGCTTTGGTTGGCGAAATGATGGGATCCGTTCTTGTGCCCTTTGGACAGGAAGGCCCCCCTGAGGCGGATGAGGCCGCCACCGAAACCTGTGTCACCATTTCCCGACGGATCGCTCTTCCCGCCGAGGCCTATTCGCGGATCGAGGCTGAGCACCGCGATCTGGTCGCCCTGCGCAATTCGCTGGTCCATCATTTTCTTGAGGAACACGATCTCCACACCGAACATGGCTGCCTTGTGGCAGGGCAAGCCCTCACATCGCTCATTGAACGTGTAACTCGCGCCGAGGAGGGGTTGGGGGCGTGGGCGATTGACATGGAACGGGCCGCGACGCTCCTCATCGAAAAACTTGATGCGCCCGAGATCCGCGACTGGATCGCCGGAGGCAAGATCCCCTGGTCAATCACGACCATCGTTCAGGCCTTGCAGGACGCCGCCACCGAGATGGCCCAAGGGGGCTGGGCATCTGTCGAATCCGCCGCGACCCTGGTCCTCAGTCGCCTCCCCGATGAGCGACCCGAGAATTATGGATGTCGGAGCTGGCGACAAGTCATTCATGAATCGGGACTTTTCACCTTGCGGATTATGAAGGTTGATGGACGCCGCCGCGCATTCTACCGCCCGCGCACCCTGGGCGTCTGAACGCTCGCGCGGCGCCGAGCAGCAAGGCCGTTCGCCTCAATACCGCTTGGGAATGGTCTGGGCGAAGGAAAAGAGCTTCTCACCGACATCCCGCAGTGACGACATGGTCGAAGGTTTTGCTTCGATCAATGCAGTCAACTGCCTGCGTGCCGCAAGAACCTCCGGGTCTGCCATTCCGATTGCAGAGGCGTGGATCAAATGCTCCATCGCGTCACGAAGGGTGGAAGCCGGGCCGTATCCCTCCACAATTTCCCAAGCATGGACCACGTCATCGGCCATGCGCCTGTCGAGCCAGTCGTTCAAATCCCCGGGCATGTTCTTGGATGACTCTCTCAACCGGACCTGGCGCTCCAGCAGCATCTCCAGTCGCCGCTCGCCCGCCTTCACAAGTGCGCAGCGGAGGCGCTCTGCCGCCTCCATGACCGACGCATGCCAAGGGTTCCGGATTGCCCGGTCAAGCAGACCGTGCAGGTGGCTTGTCCCGAAAAGCGCTGCAATCGCCACGACTGGCCCGAGCACGAAGGCGCCTGCGGGGCCAATCACCAGCAAGCCCACGAAAGCGCCGCCGATGTGTCCAACGGACGACAGTCCTCCCCGGATCGCAAGATCAAGAATGAGCCAGGCCGGCAAATCTTCGACAGGAATTTCTCTGGCCCAAGCCTTGCGGGCCGCACGCGCGCCTCCAACGATCATGGCGTAGACCGGCACCACGCTTTCACCCAAGGCTTCAGCAGCCCCGAGCGACCTGTCAAGGATGCTTTGCACGTGGTCGAGCTCAAAGCCCTCGACCGAACTCACCAGATGCGCCCATGGCTCGCCCGACACTGCAGCCATTCCGACAAGGTCTGCGTTGGCAATCACCGGGATTTCGGGATATTTCGCGAAATGTTCGTGCAGCAGGGACAGGCTCACCCCGCATTTCACCTGCACGGGGTTGCCGTCCACAAGCAGATCATAGCCCGGCGTCGTGCTGTTTGTGGCGAGGTCGACGAAGTGCCCTTGGTCGACCAAGCTGGCCTTGACCAGTTGTTCGGCGACATAACCTCGAACTGCGATCCGTGCGCCCTCTGAGGCAAAGGATGCCACATGCGTCACCAGGTCAAGCGGGCTGTCGATGTCGAGGATGCGGGAAAAATCAACCGCCCTCAGAACCGCCGGGTCAATTGCTGCGGCATGGTAAAGCATGTCGCCGGCGCTTAGTCCTGCAACCAAGCTGATGTCCGCACGCCCCGACAAAACCTCAGGCGGGATCGGGAAGCCCCAGGCCCCCGGCGCTGACGATGCCGGCGAGGGAAGCTCGCCAGACAGTCGGCCTTCGATCCGGCGGCCGCGCAAAATCAGCCCATCACGCGTCGTCCGGCTCAGGGGTTTCAGCTCCGCCTCGGTCAACCGATGGCCACGGCGAAGGACACGCGCCAAAGCCGCCATTCCGGCCCCCGGGTCTTGCAGCCCGCGCACTGCCAGCAGAAGCGCAACCCGAGCAGCCGCCGTCGCCTTTGCCGACGCCCCCTGCCCTTTGATCACCCAATACCCCAAGGCCGCGGTTCCGGCGACGACTGTCACCGGGTTGGTCATGACGGCAAGGAAGGAAACCAGTGCAGGCCCGCTGACGAAGGGAATAACCGCCGAAAGCTGCGCTGCGGCGATGAAGGGCGCAAAGCCCGCTGATCCCACGGCCGAGGCGAAAGCGGCCCAGCCACCTGCAGCGACGGCTGCAGTGGAAATGGCTGTCTGGCCCTTTTGAATGGCAACGGCGACATCGGGATCGACACCTTCGGTGAGATCGGCCCGGCTCAACCCGTCCATCAGCGCCTTGAGTTCACAGGCGACGATATCCTGAAAGCTGACCTCCTCATCACGGAAATTGCGCAGACCTACGGGAAGCATCCTCGCGAACTTCCCTGCAAATCTTGTTGCCGTGCCGGGGTGTTCGTTGGCAGCGGCTGCACGCGCCGCCAAGACCGAGGGCTTCAGTATTTCGGCGGACCGCACCCCAAGGGCTGCCGCAGCGATTTGAATGCTGCGCATGGAAAGCGGGATCCGATCCGGAAGCCCAAGACCTTGTGAAAGCTCTGACCAAAGCTGAAGCCGAAGCGCGTCGGTCGAGCGCGTTGACTTCAGCAAGGCCTCGCTGATCTGCGACAGCCGGTCCCTGTCCGAGGCTTGCGTTTTCATCAGCTTGGACTGCGTTTCCGTCGCGAAACCTTTCAGCATCTCGGCGGCTCCTGACATTTCCAGAAGCGCCAACAGGCCGCAAATCTCGCGACGGCCAGCCAACCCCACTCCGGAGGCAATGTGGGCGGGCGAGATATTGGCGGTCGCTGCCAGGTTTTCCATGATCTCTCCGGTTTCCCCGATTTTCGCATTTGCTGAGCCGGGAAAGCCGACATGCAAAAACAGGTTTGGCGCACGTTGATCGTCAAACGCAAAGTGAGACAATACGCTGCGGTAGCAGGCGAAATTATGGCGCGAGGTGGAGCGATGACACGGCATAAGTGCAGCATCGAGCTCTGCGTGAGCCCAGCCTAACGGACTGCTTTGGGCCGGGTGTGTCGATCAGGCCGTAGTGGTCGCACCGGGCGGAAAAGGGTATTGTGGCAGTGCCGCGTGGTAACCGTGGCCCTAGGGCAAAGCGGCTGCTCGTTCATGGCGCATGCCAGTCCACGATCAGCGTATAAAGCCCTGCCGCGGACGCAGCAGGCCACCTGCGCGATCTGGCGGCAGCGGAAACCGCAGGACCGCGCGGTATCGGCCCTGCTGTCAGCTGAAATTCATCCGTGGCCATCCAAGGGATGGGCACTTAGGGTTAGCGCCTGACCGGAGCCAACCGGTTCGGTCCAATTCGGGACCAATGAAGGTGAAATGATGCTCTTGACGGCTGAGGATTTTGAGCAGGAAGCGGATCGGCTGCTTCCTTTGGAGGTTTTTTCCTATCTGGCAGGAGGTGCGGGGCAAGAGACAACTCTGGCCCGCAATACGGCGCAATGGGCCGAGATCGGGCTTATGCCACGACATCTGCGCAATCTGGCGGGGGGAACGGCCGCGCGGCAGATCCTGGGGGCGGCCTTGGCCTTTCCTGCCCTGGTCGCGCCGATGGCGTTTCAGCGGCTTGCCTGCCCCGAGGGTGAAGCGGCCATGCGGCTGGCGGCGGCGGCGCAAGGTATTGGCATGGTACTGAGTTGCCAGACCTCAGTCGCCCCGGAAGACCTGCCTCAGGCCCCCGGGCCGCTATGGTTTCAGCTTTATCTGCAACCTGATCCGCAAGTGACGCGGGCCTTGGCGGCGCGCGCCCTTGCGGCAGGGGCCGAGGCTTTGGTGGTCACCATTGACGCGCCGATCAACGGGTTGCGCAACCGCGAAATGCGTGCTGGTTTTCGATTGCCGCAGGGCGTTCAGGCGGTGATGATGCCCCCGCCGCCCCAGCTGCCCGAGGGGGGCAGTCTGGTCTTTGACGGGCTGATGGCGCTGGCCCCCGTCTGGGCGGATCTGGCCGCGCTTTGCGCCGAAAGCCCGGTGCCGGTTCTGGCCAAGGGCGTGTTGCATCCAGACGACGCGGCTTTGGCGATCGAGGCGGGATGCGCCGGGGTGGTCGTTTCGAACCATGGCGGCCGGGTGCTGGATGGCGTGCCGGGCGTCGCCGATGTGCTGCCGGCGATCCGGGCGCGGCTGCCCGGCTTGCCTGTTCTGGCCGATGGCGGCATCCGGCAGGGCAGCGACATTTTCAAGGCACTGGCCCTTGGGGCGGATGCCGTGCTGATCGGTCGCCCGGCGTTTTACGGGCTGGCGGTGGACGGCGCGCGCGGGGCAAGTCAGGTCTTGCGACGCTTGCGTGAGGAATTTGAGGTCACCATGGCGCTTTGCGGCTGCCGCAGCCCGGATGAGATCGGACCCGAGACGCTTTATTTGAAGCGGTAGTTGAAGGGGATCGACAGGTCGAACGGCCCCTGCCCCATCGCCCCCGGTGGGGCGGGCAGCCGATCAAAGCCGTCGATCACCGCCAGAGCCGCCGCATCAAGGGTTGGATGGCCCGACGACCGGGTGATCTTGCGGTTCAGCACCCGACCATAGCGATCAAGGCGAAAACCGATGACAACCTCGCCGGTTGCCCGGGCCGCACGGGCGGCTTTGGGATAGGTCTTTGCCTCGGCAAAGGTCAGGACAAGCGATTTTTGCCACGCCGTGATCGCGGCAGTTTCTTCGTCGGAAAGCCCCTCTTCGGCCTCGTCGCTTTGGCTGGCAGCATCTTGCCCGGCTGACGCGTCGGGCGCGGCGGCGGTGCTGTCGGGCGCGCTTTTGTCCTTCGGCTCTTCCTTGATCTCGGTCGGAACTTCCGTCGCTTCTTTGGTGGCTTCGGGGGCCTGATCGGGGTTGGCGAGCCGGAACTGCAGTTCGGGGTCAGTGACCTGATCGGGGATTTGCGCCAGAAGCGGGTCGTTTGAGGTTTTGGCGATTTCCGTCTTTTCCGGACTGTCGAGGGCGGCTTGCGACTCGTCCGCCGGTGCGCCGCTGGCCAGATCGGTTTCCGGGGCCGCCATCAGCATGTCCACATCCGCCAGATCGATCAGTTCGCGGCCCTTCAGCCCCAGGGTTTCCGGCACGGGAAGGGGTGCCGGGGCTTGCAGGAAGGAGGTGGCCAAAGCCCCATGCAGGCCAAGGCTGATCGCCAGCCCAAGCCACAGAATGCCGCTGCCTTGCCGGTCGGGATAGGCAAGGCTCATGGTGCGCTTGCCGAAGGCGTGGACGCCGCAACGCCCGTCTCATCCGGGGCTTGCGGATCCTCCAGCCCGACAAGACCGATCTTCAAATAGCCCGCGCCGCGCATCCGGTTCATCACGGCCATCATCTCGCCATAGGGCACCGCGCGGTCTGCCGAAATGTAAAGCCGCGTGTCGCGCTTGATCCCGGTGGCGATGTCCAGTTCGAACGGCAGCTCGGCGAGGGTGATCGGCCGGTCGCCAATCGAAAGGCCAAGATCGGCGTGCACCGTGACAAAGACGGGTGCTTCGGGGCGTGGGGCGGGTTTTGCGGTGGCAACAGGCAATTCGACATGGACATCCACCGTGGAAAGCGGCGCTGCCACCATGAAAATGATCAGCAAAACCAGCATCACATCAATGAAGGGGGTGATGTTGATCTCGGATTGCGGCGCCAGATCATCGCCTTCGGAAAGCCGGACAGCCATTGGGGGTCACTCCGCCACGACGTGAAGAAGCGGATGCGATGGCGCAACCGCCCTGCGGTCCAGATCACGCGACAGGCTGCGTTCGACAAGGGCGGTCGCATCGGTCAGGCGGGCGCGGTGGGCTGCCAACACGCGGGACAGGTGGTTGTAGAACAGCACCGCCGGAATGGCCGCGACAAGGCCGATGGCCGTGGCCAAAAGCGCCTCGGCGATGCCGGGGGCCACGACCGAAAGGTTCGTGGTGCCACTTTCGGCAATGCCGATAAAGCTGTTCATGATGCCCCAGACGGTGCCAAAAAGCCCGATGAAGGGCGCAGTTGCCCCGATCGAGCCAAGAATGGCCACCCCCGATTGCGCCCGCCGCGCGGCCCCGGCCTCGATCCGGGTCAGGGCGCTGGCGACGCGTTCCTTGATGCCGGCGGCATCCAGATCGGACGAGGTTTCAACCTCGGTCCGTGCCGCTGAAACGATCTCTGCCATGGGCGAGGCGAGTGTCAGATTGGCCTGCAAGGTGGCTGCCGCGTCCAGCGCCCGATAGGCGCGCGTAAGCTGGCGATTGGCCAAGGCGATCTGGACGAGCTTTGCAATCCAGATCCCCCAGGCAAGGAAGGATGCCAGCAAAAGCCCAAGCATGACCGATTTCACCACGGTATCGGCATCCATGAACATCGCCAAAGGCGACAGCGTTTCGGCATCGGCCGCGGCGCGTAATCGCGTCGCAACCTCCTCGCCAAAAAACGTAGCCGCCCAGGCGATCAGCTTGGCATTGCCTGCCGCGATCTCTTCGGCGGTCGCGGCAAGCGCGGGCAGCGGGGAAAAGGCGAGGCCGCAGGCAAGAAGGGCGCGTTTCATGATGTCAGACCTCGGCCCATTGGCGGATAAGGTTGTGATAGATCCCCGTCAGACGCAGCACTTCGGAATTGTTCATCCCCAGCTGGGCCGACAGGCTTTGGATGGTCTGGTCGAGGTCGAACAGCATCTCGCGGCGCGTATCGTCGCGCAGCATCGACTGCACCCAGAAGAACGAAGACACGCGCGCGCCCCGCGTCACCGGCGTCACCTGATGCAACGAAGTTGACGGATAGATCACGCAATGGCCCGCCGGCAGCTTGACCGATTGCGCGCCGTAATGCCCTTCGACCAGCAATTCGCCGCCGTCATACTTCTCCGGGTCCGACAGAAAGAGGGTGCAACTGACATCGGTGCGGATCTGGCGACCCTCGCCGGGAATGACGCGAATGGCATTGTCGACATGGGTGCCAAAGGTCTGACCGCCTTCATACCGGTTGAACATCGGCGGCAGGATATGCACCGGCAAGACAGCCGACATCCAAAGCGGATTGCCGGTCAGCGCCCGGATCAGCCGGGCCTGCAGATCCGGCAGAATCGGGCTGTTCAGCGGGATCTGGGCGTTGCGCTTGATCTGGGAGGACTGCGGACCCGCCGTATGGCGACCGTCCTGCCAGTCAGCCACGTCAAGCTGCGCCCGCAGCGCCGAAACTTCGTCTGGAGTCAGGATGTTGGGAATACAAAGCAGCATGGCGCACCTTCTGGCAGGGGGCAGGCCAGACTGCCCCCGTTGGTTTCAGAACTTCATCTTCAGGCTGAGTGAGACCGACCGGCCCGGGGCGACGTAGACGTAAGGCGCCGATGACCGGTAGAAGGCGTCGTAATAAAGCGCATCCGTAAGGTTATCGACGCGCAGCGACAGGCTGGCGTTTTCCTGGATTTCGTATTCCGCCATCGCATCCAGCCGCCAATAGGACGGCAGCGTGTTGCCAGTGTTGGCCGCGAAACTGCCTCCCTGCATCTTGCCCCGCCATGTCGCCTGACCGCCGATCGACAGCTTGTCGGTCAGCTGATACCTGGCCAGCAGGTTGAACTGCTCATGCGCGATATTGGCGAATTCCAGGCCCAGATTTGCGGCATCGGCGCTTTCGAGGATTTCGGATTCCATCATCGTGGCCCCGCCCCAAAGTGACAGCTTTTCCGTGACGTTGCCGGCAAGGCCCAGTTCGATGCCCCGAACCCGGTATTTCCCGGTGTCAGCCGTGATGGCTGTGGGACCAAAGCCCACCGTTTCCCGGGCATTGTCCTTTGTGGTCTGGAACACGGCCCCCGTGACCAGCAGACTGCCAAGCCGCCATTTGGTGCCCAGTTCCAGGCTGGTGTTCCGTTCTGGCCCCAAAAGCTGCGAGCTGGCATCCAGACCGGCGTAATCGCCGCCGCCGCCATCCAGTTCTTGCCCCATCGGGTTGGACGAAGTGGCATAGGCCAGATAGACGGAACCATTCTCGCGCGGCTTCCAGGTCAGGCCGAAATTGCCGTTTACCATCGTGTCGGTCCGTCCGTAGACGAACGGCAGGCTGGCGCGGTCAACACCGCTGCGACTTATGTCGTAATGATCCAGCCGCAGCCCCATGTTCAGGATCAGCCGTTCCGAAAGCTGGACGGTATCCGCGGCATAAAGGCTGCGGGTTTCGACGGTCGTGACCGTTGGCGTTGCGCTGCGAACCAGAAGGTCTTTTGCGTCCCAGCACCCGCTGGTGTCCGGATTGTAGATCGTGACCGTGCACCCGGTCAGCACGTTGATGGCCGTGCCGCCACCTGATTCCGAATCCAGACCGACATAGCCTTGCTGCGTGACCTCTTCCCCGGAGAGCTCCAGACCGAGGACGACGTCATGGCGCATGCCCCCGATTTCGGGCGCGAAGCTCAGTTCGGTCTGGTTGGCAAGGATGGAATTGACCTGATAGCGGCCCTTGGGCGAGGCGGTCAGCACCCAGTTCAGCGGATCCGCCGCGGTGATGTCCGGGCGCTCGGGCGCGGTCAGGACATAGTCATTGACCGTCCGACCAAGTCGCGTCCGGTTGGTCAGCTGGGCGCCATTTCCAAGATCATAGCGCAGCCCGAAGGTGGCAATGTCTTGCTGCCCCTTCTGAAAGTCACGGTCAGTCACCCCGTAGTAGGTGTCGCGATCCAGGGTCGGCCGGTTTGACGCGGGTTCGGTGAAAGGCACGCCGTTGGTCACATCCCACGGAACGCCCCAATCCGGCATCTGGTTCATCTCCAGATGATAGGCGTCGAAGGACAGGGTCAGACGTTCGGTAGCCTTGTATTCCGCCGCAACCGAAAGGCCGCGGCGGTCATCGGCGGCACCATCACGCCCGGCAACATCGGCCACCTGGCCCATGGCGCCGATCCGGGTCTTGAAACGATCGCTCCAGACCTTGTTCCAGTCCACGGTCTGGCGAACCATGCCGTTGCTGCCCAAGGCGCTCTCGGTTTCGGTAAAGTCGCTATCTTGCGGCTTTTTGGTGACAAGGTTCAACGCCCCGCCCGTGGTGCCGCGCCCGCCAATCGACCCGGAGGGGCCTTTGGTGATCTCGACCTGTTCGGCCATGAAGGTTTCGCGCACGGCCACACCCGCATCGCGCACACCGTCGATGAAGGTGTCATTTGACGCCTTGAAGCCGCGGATGAACAGCACATCGCCAAAGGCATTGCCGCCTTCGCCGGTGCCAAGGGTCATGCCCGGCGTGGTGCGCGCCAGTTCGCGGATCGAGGTGGAGTTCTTGTCCTCCAGCACCTCTTTCGTCACGGCGGTGACGCTGCGTGCGGTTTCCAGCAGCGGCTGACCCAACAGGCTGTTGGCCGAGGTGACCGCACGATAGCCGGCTTGCGGATCTGCATAAGGCGAAAGTCCTGCCTTGCCCGCCTCGGCCATTGGCGCGGCCACAGGGGCCGGCACGGGCGTTGGCGCCGGGGTCGCCGTGGCCGCAACCTTGCGCTTTTTCACCTGTTTCGGCACCGCAGTCGCTTCAGGTGCCGCGGTTTCCACATCGATCGTCGGCAAGAGGATCTGTCCCGCCTCCTGCGCGCCCAAAGGGGGCGCCACCCCAAGTGAAGTGGCCGCAACCAGTGCCAATGGAGCTGCAAGCCCCGTTCTTGTCGAAGAATACCCCTGCCGCAAGGAGGCAGGGCGCCGAGTGTCCGCCATCATGTTTCCCGTCCTGATGTGTTTGGCGGTGGCTGGACGGGGTCTGGCTGCCTTTGAGTATTCCTATTTTTTCCGACTGAATAAGTCAACAAATCAGCCAGAAAAATAAACATTCCGGATTTGTCATTTTTGGGGCATCGCAGACTGTGCCCTGCACCTTCGGCTACCAAGCATGTATAGGCCAGAGTTGCTGGCCAACTTTATGCTGTCTCGGCCAGCGCTTGCCGGTGGAAAAGTGAATTGTGACGGCAGGCCAAAGACGAGAGGTTCCCGGATCCATCAAGGTGCCAACCAGCAGGCTCTCTGCGGATGCTGGCTTGTCCGACTTTTATCATGCTGCGTTGAGTGGAAACGGCCGCAAAGAGGACAGCGCATCGCGGAGAGCCCGAATCTTGACTGTTCGCTCAGGGCGGAAAGCAGCCGTTCGCGCCAATATGCGGGCGGTGCGCTTCGGCACCCTATTCGGCCCTCCGGTGGTTGCAGACTCCCGAAGGCTGCCTTCAGGCACAGAGTGAATTTCCCGAATACGACGTCTCCGTCGGCGGCAATCGCGTCCTTCGCTGCGGTCAGCGGTGAATCCCCTTGCCCATCGGCTCCGAGGCGATCAGCGGCCCCTCGGAAGTCTTCGACGTCCGCAATCAAGAAAGTGTCATGGATATCTTTTTCAGGCTTTCACAACCGTTCCGCCGACGCTTACGTGGCCTCTTCAAGTGTCAGAGGGACAGGTTGCCGCCCATCCACGTCAACCACACCAAGCTCTTCAGCGATTGACGCGGACACCAGAACGCTTCCGGAGCGGTCCATCAAACCTTCGCTGGCGATGAGTGCGGCGATGACCCGCCCCTGAAATTCCGGCGATTCCGAATTGGACAAATCAAGGTGAGATGCCGCAAACATCACCCGTTCTGTGCGCACGATGCCCGGGTATAGCGAGAATACCGCCACCCCAAATTCGCGCAGATCCTGAGCGCAATAGGCCGTCAATTTGTCAGTGGCGGCCTTGGCAACACCATAACAGACGTTGCCGGCATAGGCCTGTGCCGCCCAATGGGAGAGATTGATGATAACCCCTCGCCGACGGGCCGCCATCATGCGTGCAGCATGGTGACTGGTAACCCAAGCTGCGCGAACGCCTGCGTCGAACATGGTGTCCCATTGTGCCAGGGGTTGGTCCCAGAACTTGTTGTTCCAGACATAGGTGCCATCGGCGGAAAACATGGTTTCGTAGCCGCCCCACGCCGCATTGACGAGAAGATCGAGATTACCCCCTCTTTCAGCAATCGCTTCAAACAGCCCGTGCACCTCCGCATCAACGCTGTGGTCACAGCGAATGGGAATACAAGTTCCGCCTGCGGCTTCGATCTCCCGCTGGGTCTCGGCAAGACTGCCCGGAAGCATCGCCCCCGGAGCACGCTCCAGCGTTCAGGCGGTAATGACCACAGTCATGCCTTCCTTCGCCAAAGCGATCGCGATCCCCTTGCCAACCCCTCGGCTGGCACCGGTAACCAAGGCAAGCTTTCCTTGTAGTTTCGACATCTGTTCGGTCCCGGCATCAGTTGCAACAGATGAAGGATGAAGCTGTCAGGTTCTGAAGTCCACATCTTGCAGATGTCTTCGTTGGGTTCGAGGCCGCTTCGGGCCAACCGGCGCAAGAATGCGCCTATCGGCGGGAAGGTGCATTGCAGGTCGATCCCCTTGGAGGGCGTCAAGGCATCCACGATGTCGACCCCGTGATTGCGAACCGTGTGTTCCAGCTTCGTATAACTCAACAGCAGTTGCACCGCCCGGAGATTGCCCGTCTTTTTGCAGATCTGCGCCACTTTGGTTCGCCTCATCGAAAGCGTGCCGTAGGCACTCGGCTCAAGGCCCACAGAGGTGACCAAGCCTCAGACGATGCGAGCACCCTGTCGCGTCGACAGGTGCGGACTGCCGTCGATGCGGCTTGGCCAAAGAAACTCGCGGCCGATCATCTCGGGGTCCCGGATCCAGCGCCTGAGTGATTGACGGATGGTCTCGGTCATCTCGAGCCGGAAAGGCTTGCCAGTTCTGCCCTTGATCATCGAGGCGCGTTCCTTCACGTGCACGGCGGTCATTACATCCCGGACCTGGAGCGCAACGCGGTCGCACCCGCGCAACTTGCGGTCCACAGACAAGTTGAACAGGCCGAGGTCGCGCGCAGTGCCTGCCATTCGGCCCTGCCGACTCAGACGGGGTATAACAACCGAGCCGCAACGTCCTCGCGTCGGGCGAAAAACAGAGGGTCGCTCTGCCTGCTTGCAGCACTATCTGCGCCGGCCAATGCTTGTCTGTTCTTTCCACCGCTAACAGGCCGGATACCTGCGACTGCACGCGCGAAGTCGCGACTGTTAACGCATTTGGAACAGTTCCTGATGAAAGCGCGTAGGGGGTATGCCGTGTGTGACCAGATCCTTGCGGACGGCATGGCCAAATTCTTCTGGACCGCAGAACCAGATGCTAGCTTCGCGCCAATCAGGCACGGTGGCGCGGATCTTTTCGCCGGTGAGGTGGCCATCCCTCGAAGCGATCACCAGATGCAGCGTGACACCCGCTGCGGTGGCATCGGCACGGATCCTGTCCAGGGCGCTCTCGTCAACTTCGGTGGTGCTGTGGAAAAGATGAATGACCTTGTCCGCATCCCGCCCCTGCTCTGCCCGCGCCTGCATCGCACCGATGAACGGTGTGATGCCAATACCCCCGCCGATCCAGATCTGCACCGGGCGATCATCCTCGAACGTGAAACAGCCGTAGGGGCCCTCGACCGTCACATCCTGGCCGACTTGCAGCCGCTGACCGAGGTTTGACGTGTAGTCACCCAGCGCCTTGGTAACGAACTTGATCCGTCTGCTTTCGGGGTTCCACGCCGAGGCGATGGTATAGGGATGCGCGCCTTCGCGGGGGTCGGAGGTGACAAACGCGAATTGACCGGGCTTGTGTCCAGGCCAGTCAGGTTCCAGCGTGATCAGCTTTTCCAGGGAATGGACGCCGGGGAAGCGGGTCAGTTCGGTGATCTTGCCAGCAATGTGTTTGCCTGCACCGATCCGCCCAAGGATGGAGATGATCGCCGCATAGCTGCCTGCAACCAGCAGCACCGCCAGAACCACGCCGACCGGCTGGGTCCAGTAGCTGAAATCGGTCAGGACGACGGTGTGGAACGCCAGAACGAGATAGATCGGCGCCAGAAGGCGGTGGAGTTTGCGGAAAATGCCATAAGGAACCACACGCAGCAGCGCCACGGCAATCAGGGCAATCGCAGCATAGAAGCCCCATTCTCCCAGACCCTCGGCGGTGCCGCGATAATTGGCGAGGAAGGCCGCGACCGGATCCTCGATCGGCGGTCGGGGGCCGCGCTCGGGGCGCTCCACCATGCCCCAGCCCACTGCCCATTTCGGCCCCTCAACCCAGAGCCAGTGCGTAACCGACAACACAAGTCCACCGATGCCTAGCCATTTGTGCAGGCGATAAATCTTGTCCATGCCGTCAAGCCAGCTTTCCGGCCAACGCAAACGCAAGGACAGGATCATCGCCACGCTCATCATCGCGATGGCCAGAAGCCCGCTGTACTGCAGCATGAAAACCCGTAGCGCGAACACACCCGAGGCCGCGAAGACCCCCGGCGCGGCGGCAAGCCAGAGGCCAGTCAACACGACCAGTCCGATCCAGAACACCAATTTGATCCGCAACATGTGTCTTCTCCGGAAATGCAGGCCCGCCGATATGCGTTCACTGTGCCTCTTTCACGCAGCTCACGCCAGCACCTGTTCCAGGATCCGGGCGGATTGACGCGGGGATGGGATGTAATGCCGCAGTAACCGCCGCAACGGCTGGGGTAGCCCAAGACAATCCGATGACTGTGCCGCGCCGCCGATGCCCGTCGCGGGCCAACCTGAACCGAAGTCTGGTCGGAGAGGCGATGGCAGGTCGATCCCCTTCGACCGTGACGGCGCATCTACACTCGCCACGAAAGCCTGCGCCCTCTATCCGGCGGAGGACGCAGGAGCGTTGCCGGTTCAGTTCGCCGGCGCGAACTCTTCCAGCTTCGCCTTGATGACGTCGAGTGTCGCGGGGTGGATCACAGCCTCGATCGTGTTGCCGCCACGGTCAGTCACATCGACCTCATAGCAGCCATCATCCATCTCCATCGACGTGATGGTCCAATCGTAGTCATTGGCCAGTTGCACCACCGCCTCCCAAGATTTCATCTGCGCGGGCGAAATCAGGCAATTTTCATCTGCAAGGGAGGCGCCTGCAGGCAAAGCGGCCAGCACTGCCAAGGTTGCAAGCATTTGTTTCATGGCTGATTTCTCCTCTATTGCCGGCATTCTACGGTAGAGATCTGCGCTCCAAGGCTGACGTTCTGCTGAACCAGCGGGAGAATGTTGTTCAGCCTGATGCAAGTCACGACAACTCTGTTGGTCGTCGAGTACTCTGGAACAGCCAGATCGCCGCGCCGCACAAAGCCCTGCATTTGAATGCCCGCTTTGGGCCGAAAGCACCGATCATATCATCCGGCCCATCAAGCGGTCGTCTGGTTCTTCGCGGGGCAACCGCTCATATCAACCGCTGCCCTACTCCCATCGCAGTCAGCGTAACTCGGGTTTCGCGGCCCTGCATCTCGATCTCTGTCACCTCCATACGGTGGCGGTTGAGGTCGCCCCCGAGGATTTCGATCGTGCCGGCGCCGTGAAAAGCTGCGTTCAGCAGGGACCTCAGGGCGTCACCATGCAGGATGGCCTCGATGTCAATCGGCATCCAATCGGGCCCCCTGATCGGCGTCCAAAAGGGCCCCCTCTGGCGTGACGGGAGCTGGCCCGAGGCGGCGTAGCTTTCCAGCTTGCGCAGCCGTCTCGGGCCAGCGTTTCAGTCTGGCTCAGACGCGG
>JALQYS010000024.1 GCA_023254015.1 Paracoccaceae bacterium | reverse complement strand
TGATCGTCTCGTAATAGGCATCCATGATGCCTTCCTGGTCCATGCCGAGGGCATAGAGCAGCGTCGTCACCGGCAGTTTCCGGCGGCGGTCGATGCGGGCGAAGACGATGTCCTTGGCGTCGAATTCAAAGTCCAGCCACGAGCCGCGATACGGGATGATGCGGCAGGCGAACAGAAGCTTTCCGCTGGAATGGGTCTTGCCCTTGTCATGGTCAAAGAACACGCCCGGAGAGCGGTGCATCTGCGACACGACAACCCGCTCGGTCCCGTTCACGATGAAGGTGCCGTTCGCGGTCATGAGCGGCATGTCGCCCATGTAGACGTCCTGTTCCTTGATGTCCTTCACCGAACGGGCGCCGGTGGTCTCGTCGACATCGAACACGATCAGACGCAGGGTGACCTTCAGCGGCGCGGCATAGGTCATGTCGCGCTGCTGGCACTCGTCCACGTCGTATTTCGGCTTTTCCAGCTCGTACTTGACGAATTCCAGAACGGCGGTTTCATTGAAATCCTTGATCGGGAAAACCGACTGGAACGTGCCCTGGATCCCCTCGCCATCGGCGGGCTTCTGGCCATCGCCCGAGCGCAGGAACAGGTCGTAAGAGGATTTCTGAACCTCGATCAGGTTCGGCATGTCCAGAACTTCGCGGATCTTGCCGAAATAGCGGCGGATACGCTTCTGGCCAACGTAAGCTTGAGCCATGCTCGTCGTTACCTTTCTTCTTTTCCCCGGCACACATCCTGTCGGGCCACAGGAGCGTGCCGCTTGGGCAGAGGGGGGAAGGTTCCATTCATGCCAGCTGTCCCGTCAGCTGACTCCCGAACCTTGCCGCGCCTTGGAAGGGGTTTTGCGCGAAAGCCCCTTCCGAGACGCGAGAAGCTGGAGGCAGATTTCTCTGCCCCCAGCCTGGAAATCCTGACCGGAGCGCAAGGCTCCGGAGCCGGATTACTTGAGTTCCACCTTGGCGCCAGCGGCTTCCAGGGCTTTCTTGAAGTTTTCGGCGTCGGCTTTCGACACGGCTTCTTTCACCTTGCCACCAGCTTCCACGAGGTCCTTGGCTTCTTTCAGGCCCAGACCGGTGATGGTGCGCACTTCCTTGATCACGTTGATCTTGTTGGCGCCGGCGTCGGTCAGAACGACGTCGAACTCGGTCTTTTCTTCTTCAGCCGGGGCAGCGGCAGCAGCCGGGCCAGCCATCATGACGGCGCCACCGGCGGCCGGCTCGATGCCATACTGGTCTTTCAGGATGTTCTTCAGTTCCTGAGCCTGCAGCAGGGTCAGGCCGACGATTTCTTCGGCGAGTTTGTTCAGATCAGCCATTTTTGCATTCCGTAAGTTAGAGAGGGTTCCAACGAAGTGGGGTCAACCCACGCGAGGCAAGGATCAGGCGGCTGCCTTTTCCTCGATGGTCTTGAGGATGCCTGCGATGTTTTGAGCAGGCGCGCCAATGGCCCCGGCGATGTTCGACGCGGGCGCACCGATGCACGACACGATCTGAGCGATAAGCTCTTCGCGCGACGGCATGGAGGCCACGGCCTTGACACCAGCCTGGTCCAGAACCTCACCGCCCATGGCCCCGCCGATGATGACGAACTTGTCGTTCGTCTTGGCGTAGGCTTCGGCGACCTTGGCAGCAGCCACGGGGTCTTCCGAATAGGACAGCACGGTCATGCCCGTCAGCAGGCCGGCCATCTTGGCGCCGGGCTTGCCTTCAAGGGCGATCTTGGCGAGCGTGTTCTTGGCAACGCGGACGGACCCGCCAACTTCGCGCATTTTCGCGCGCAGGTCCTGCATCTGTGCAACCGTCATACCTGCGTAGTGTGCAACCACAACAACGCCAGAGCTTGCGAAGATTTGGCCGAGTTCCTCGACCAACTGCTCTTTTTGGGCTCTATCCACAGTTTCACTCCAAGTGTGGGGGTTTCCCCCCGGCTCATGTTTGTGACGCGCCCAAGGGCCCGTCACGTTCGGGTCCACGATAAAGTCCCGAGCCTTGATCACCCGAGGAAACCCCGGAAGAATGCGTCTCGAACCCCATCTCGGGAGGGAAATTAAGGCGTTTGCGCGCCACCCACCGTCTCGGACAAAGCATGCGTTACCCCCGCGACGAATCACGGAAGCTTGGCATGACGCGTTCCATAGCCGCTGCCGCCGGGAATTCCAAGCCAAAACCCCGCGTCACCCCAGATTGCGGCTGCGGCGGAACCGCTCTCGGGCCTTTGGGCTGTAGATCGGCCACTCGGCCCAGCTTTTCAGACGCGCCGAAAGCACGCGGTGCGGGCAGTTTCGGCTTGCCAGCAGCCAGGGCAACAAGACCTGATCGCGGCGGGTATGGCTGGTCAGGCTGTCGAACCACGCCTCGTTCAGGGCATCTGTCGCGGGGTCGCCCATGCGCTGGATGAGGCAGGTGTTGACGTAAAGCCCGGCGTTGCGGGGAAACGCCGCCGCATCGAACAGGCCGCGCACCCGGGCGCGCTGGTCCTGCGTCATGTAGCCCAGACGCAGGCATTCGTCAGCCTCGTCCCAGGCACAATTGCGTCGGCGGTGCCGGAACAGATAGCGGCCTTGCGGGGCGTCGGGATGTTCCTTGCGCACCCGCCGCAGAATGCGCGCCGGGTCCAGCAGGAAGCGGGCGTTGTTGTCCAGATAGATCACCCAGTCATAGCCACTGAAAATGCGGTGCGGGCACAGTTTGGGCAAACGCGACAGGATCGCCGGGCCTTCGCCACGGTCGGCCAGAGGCACCAGCGTGGCAGTGGTGGGCAGATCGTCATGATCGGTAAAGACAAACCTGTCATAGCCCTGCCCGGCCACACCGGTGGCATCAGGGTTGAACGGCTCATGCGCGCCGAGATAGCAGGAATAGACGGCAAGCCGCGCCCCGCTTGTGGGGCGCAGTTGGGGCATGACCGGATCAGGGGGCCGGCCCGGCATCATCCCCTGGCGCGATAGATCACCGTGCGGATCGGCAATTCCTTGTGCTTGCCGCCATTGATGACCTCGACCACGCTGCCGCGCCCCTCACCCAGACGGTTCAACATCCGGACCAGCCCATCCTCTGAAATCCCGAAGGGGTCCATGGCGGAAACCCGCTCGGGCTGATAATTCCAGCCATGATCCAGCATCAGGAAGCCCCCCGGCCGCAGGCTGGCGATCCAACCGGCAAAGGCGACTTCGGGCGAATGGGCGTGATCCCACGAGTTCGAATACACAAGATCCATCTGCCCCAGCCAGGCCGGATCAACCTCGTGGAAATCCCATTGGATCGTGTGCGGAAAATCGGTGGCATTGTCGGAAATCTCGGTGCCGAACACATCGGCCTCCGGGCCAAGGTGCTTGCGGAACCACATCTGCTCATTCCCGCGCCTTGTGCCGTGGCAGACACCGCGCCGGGGGTTCAGTCCTGCCCCAAGAAGATAGGTCGACAGGATCTTGATGTGCTCTTCCGGCACCCACTGGTTTTCGATCTTCATCTTGTTCGCTTCGGTCTGAAGCCGCCGATAAAGCTCGACATCCACCTTGCCATCCGCGGTGTCATATTTGAACAGGCGATAATCGTCTGTTTCGGCAACCTGGGCCGCGTCAAGGCGCTGGAGTGCGTCATCGTCCAGCCGGCGCTTGAGGCGCCGCATTTCTCCACCTGCACTCATCTTGCTCACTTATCCCAAAAATCGAAACAATCATCGGCTTGTAGAGCTATCCACATCCATTGTGGCCACAATTTGGCGGAACACAACGCGCAGCTGATCTCTGGACCAAATGCAAACGGCCGCCCCTTTCAGGACGGCCGCAGCAATCTTGTCAGATGGGCTTGGCCCGATCCGTCTCAGGCCGTGGCCGAGGACAGGTCAAGCGACACGCCCGGACCCATGGTCGAGGACAGCGAGACCTTCTTCAGGTAGGTGCCCTTGGCGCCGGTCGGCTTGGCTTTCGAAACGGCGTCCACGAAGGCGCGCACGTTCTGGGCCAGCTTTTCGTCCGAGAACGACACCTTGCCGATCCCAGCATGGATGACGCCAGCCTTTTCGACCTTGAACTGCACTTCGCCGCCCTTGGCAGCGGTCACAGCGGTCTTGACGTCCATCGTCACCGTGCCGACCTTCGGGTTCGGCATCAGGTTGCGCGGGCCGAGGATCTTGCCGAGACGGCCGACCAGCGGCATCAGGTCCGGCGTCGCGATGCAACGGTCGAACTCGATCTTGCCCTGCTGGATGGTTTCCATCAGGTCTTCTGCACCAACGATATCGGCACCGGCGGCTTTGGCTTCGTCAGCCTTGGCACCACGGGCGAACACGGCGACGCGGACGGTCTTGCCCGTGCCGTTCGGCAGGGTGACAACGCCACGCACCATCTGGTCAGCGTGACGCGGGTCAACGCCCAGGTTCATCGCGATTTCCAGAGTTTCGTCGAACTTGGCAGAAGCAG
>JALQYS010000004.1 GCA_023254015.1 Paracoccaceae bacterium | reverse complement strand
CTCACCCGTCGGGGCGAAGGCAGCCACATGGTCATCACCGGCGACCGCACGCAGGTGGACCTGCCGCGCGGCGTGGCCAGTGGCCTTGCCGATGCCGAACGCATCCTGAAAGGGGTCAAGGGCGTCAGCTTCAACTACTTTACGTCGCGCGATGTGGTGCGTCATCCGCTGGTGGCCCGCGTGATCGAAGCCTATGAAAAGGACGAGGCGCAATCCGGCTGAGGTCGCCGCGCGGCAGGCCAAGGCTTGCCGCGCCGCCCTTTCCCCGCTAGGCAGCGCAGCCATGGAACCGCTTGTTGATACCGTCATCGAAGATGACCGCTGGGAGGCCTTCGGGCTGGATGCCCTGGCCGATCGCGCGATCCGCGCGGCGCTGGCCGAGCTGGGCCTTGCCCCCGAAGGCTTCACCCTTTGCTTGATGGGCTGCGATGACGCCCGGATTCTCGAACTGAACGGCGATTTCCGCGGCAAGGCCAAACCCACCAACGTGCTCAGCTGGCCCTCGGACGAGCGCGGGGCGAGCGGCGAGGGCGGTACGCCCGAAGCGCCCGAGCCCGGCGACGAGGACGACCCCGAAAGCCTTGGCGACATTGCCATTTCCTACGACACCTGCGCGCGTGAGGCCGCCGAGGCGGGCAAACCCTTGGCCGATCACGTCACGCATCTGGTGGTCCACGGCCTTCTGCACCTTCTGGGCTATGACCATGTCCGCGAAGGCGACGCCGCGCTGATGGAAGGAACCGAGGTGCGCATACTTGCGCGGCTGGGCCTTTCTGACCCATATTCATGAGGTCCGGCGCAAAGGTCGGGTATTTGGGACAAAGGACAGATGGGCAGTAGTAGCGACGGGTCTCTTGCGGCGCAGGGCGCGCAAGAGGAAGCAGAGGACGGCACCGATCAGGCGCCGAAAGGATTTCTGGGGCGTCTGTTCAGCGCGTTTTCGGGCGCGGACAGCCCCGCGGGCGGCGCGGCCGAGGGCCGGGGTGCAGGGGCCGCCCCCACCGGGCCGGGCCAGTTGGGCCTGGCCAATCTGCGCAAGCTGCGGGTCGATGACGTGGCCATCCCCAAGGTCGAGATTGCCGCCGTGCCTTTGGACATCGGCAAGGACGATCTGGTCGAGGCGTTCCGCCAGCACGGCTTTTCCCGTCTGCCAGTCTACAAGGGCACGCTGGACCATCCGCAGGGCCTTGTCCTGCTGAAGGACCTTGCGCTGCAGCACGGCTTTGGCGCCACGGGGCGGTTCAGCCTGAAACGGCTGTTGCGCCCGCTTCTGTTCGCACCGCCGTCGATGCCTGCGGCGACACTGCTGCAGAAGATGCAGCGCGACCGGGTGCATATGGCGCTGGTGATCGACGAATATGGCGGGGTGGATGGTCTGGTGACCATCGAGGACCTCATCGAAACCGTCATCGGCGAGATCGACGACGAGCATGACGAGGCCGAAGGCGCGTTGTGGAAAGAGGAAAAGCCGGGCGTGTTCCTGGCGCAATCCGTCGCACCGCTGGAGGAATTCGAGGCCGCCATCGGCATGACGCTGCGCACCGACGAAGATGACGCCGAGATCGACACGCTGGGCGGGCTGGTCTTTGTCCGCACCGGCCGCGTGCCCGCGCGGGGCGAGGTGGTGGCCCATGAAAGCGGGGTCGAGTTCGAGGTGGTCGATGCCGACCCCCGCCGCATCAAGCGTCTGCGGGTCCGCCTGCCCGGCGCGGGCAGCGCCAAACCGGCCGAGGCTGCCACGACGTGAACCGGCTTTGGCACAGCCGCCCGGGCTGGCGCATTGCCGCGCTGGCCAGTGTTGCCGGGGCGGTGGCTGCCGCCGGCCATGCGCCGCTTTATCTTTGGCCGCTGACGCTGGCGGGGTTTGCGGTTCTGGCGCGGCTGGTCGGTCAGGCTGACCGGGGCGCCGGCTGGATCGGCCTTCTTGGGGGGGCCGGCTATGGGGCAGTGGCGCTGTCGTGGATCGTCGAGCCCTTTCTGATCGAGCCCGAGGTCTATGGCTGGATGGCGCCTTTCGCGCTCGCCTTCATGGCGCTGGGTCTGGGGGCGTTCTGGGCCGTTGCCGCCTATGCCGCCCGCGCCCTGCCTTTCCGCGCCCCGACCTATGGCTTTGCCCTGACGCTCACGGCCGTGGAATATCTGCGCGGCCATATCCTGACCGGCTTTCCCTGGGCGATGCCCGGCCATGTCTGGATTTCCACCCCCGTCGCCCAGGCCGGGGCCTGGGTCGGGCCCACCGGGCTGACGCTGGGCCTGATGCTGGTGGCCGCCGCGCTGGCCGGTCTGCGCTGGCGCCCGGCCGGCGCGGCGCTGGCCGCACTTGCGCTGGTGTGGGGACTTGGCCTGTGGACGCTGGCCACGCCCATGCCCCCCGACCGGGCCGCCATGCTGCGTCTGGTGCAGCCCAATGCCGAACAGGCGCTGAAATGGGACCCCGATCAGGCCCGCCTGTTTCTTGACCGCCTGCTGACCGCCAGCGCCTCTGCGCCCCCCGTCGATCTGGTGTTCTGGCCGGAAACCGCCCTGCCCTATCTGCTGAACCGCCATCCCGAACTTGCGCCGATGATCGCGGCGGCGGGTCGGGGGGCGCCCTTGGCCATCGGCGTGCAGCGCGAGGACGGCGCGCGGTTCTGGAACAGCCTGACCGTGATCAACCCCGACGGCACGGTCGGCCAAAGCTATGACAAGCACCACCTGGTGCCCTTTGGCGAATATGTGCCCCTGGGCGATCTGGCCTTCCGGCTTTTCGGGCTGCGCGCCTTTGCCGCACAGGAGGGCGCGGGCTATTCCGCCGGTCCCGGCCCGCAGCTTCTGGATTTCGGCGCCAAGATGGGCCGCGCCCTGCCCTTGATCTGCTATGAGGCCGTTTTCCCACAGGACGTGAACGCCGCGCCCGACCGGCCTGACTGGCTGTTGCAGATCACCAATGACGCCTGGTTCGGCACCCTGTCCGGCCCCTTCCAGCACGCCGATCAGGCGCGGATGCGGGCGATCGAGCAAGGGCTGCCGCTTGTGCGGGTGGCCAATACCGGTGTGACGGCGGTTTATGACGCGCGCGGACGGGAAAGGGCCGCGCTGCCCTTTGGCACCGCAGGCCATCTTGACACCGCCCTGCCCGCGCCTTTGCCGGCGACATGGTTCTCCCGCTTTGGCGAGGCACCCGCGCTTTTGTGGCTGGCCGGCGCCGGGGTGCTGCTCTTGCGCCGCAGATCGCCCAAGTTTTCTTGACCTTTTTGCAAAGATACGCCTATGCAGGCGAGCTAACCGTCACAACGGCTTCCTGACGTGGCGGGTTTTCTCATAACGGAGCACTTCCATGAGCAGAAAGAACTACGTCTTCACCTCGGAATCGGTTTCCGAGGGCCATCCCGACAAGCTTTGCGACCGCGTATCCGACGCCGTTCTTGATGCTTTCCTGACCGAAGAGGCCAATGCCCGCGTGGCCTGCGAAACCTTTGCCACCACCGGCCGCGTCGTGGTCGGCGGCGAGGTGGGCCTGTCCGACAAGAAGGCCCTCAAGGCGATGAAGGACCGCGTGGAGCAGATCGTCCGCGATTGCGTCAAGGATATCGGCTACGAGCAGGACGAATTCCACTGGAACACGCTGAAGGTGCAGAATTATCTGCACAGCCAGTCAGCACACATCGCCCAGGGCGTGGACCGCGACGGCGCGGGCGATCAGGGCATCATGTTCGGCTATGCCTGCCGCGAAACGCCCGAGTTGATGCCGGCGCCGATCCAGTATTCCCATGCGATCCTGCGCCGCCTGGCCGAGGTGCGGAAATCCGGCAAGGAACCGACGCTGCGCCCCGACGCCAAAAGCCAGCTGTCGCTGCGCTATGAAGATGGCAAGCCAGTGGAGGTGACCTCCATCGTCCTGTCGCACCAGCATGCGCTGGAAAGCCAATCCTCGGACGACATCCGCGCGATTGTGGAGCCCTATATCCGCGAAATCCTGCCCGAGGGCTGGCTGACCAAAAAGACCGAATGGCATGTGAACCCGACAGGGACCTTCGTGATCGGCGGACCCGATGGCGATGCGGGCCTGACGGGGCGCAAGATCATTGTGGATACCTATGGCGGGGCGGCTCCGCATGGCGGCGGCGCGTTCTCGGGCAAGGACCCGACCAAGGTTGACCGCTCGGCCGCCTATGCCGCGCGCTATCTGGCCAAGAACATCGTGGCCGCCGGGCTGGCAGATCGCTGCACGCTGCAGGTGTCCTATGCCATCGGCGTGGCCAAGCCCTTGTCGATCTATGTCGATACCCATGGCACCGGTCAGGTCGAAGATGCGCGGATCGAACAGGCCGTCGCACAGGTGATGGACCTTACCCCGCGCGGCATCCGCGAGACGCTGCAACTGAACCGCCCGATCTATGCCCGCACCAGCGCATATGGCCACTTCGGCCGTGCTCCCGAAGCCGATGGCGGTTTCTCGTGGGAGCGCACCGATCTGGTCGAAGCCCTGAAGAAAGCCGTGTAACCCAGAAACAGGCGCGGGCGCGG
>JALQYS010000605.1 GCA_023254015.1 Paracoccaceae bacterium | reverse complement strand
TTCCGCGAAGTTGGCCTAAGCCGCAACGAATCGGCCGATCTGGTCGAATCCGTGCTGCAGCACATGTCCGATGCGCTGGCATCGGGCGAGACGGTGAAAATCTCGTCCTTCGGCACCTTCTCGGTGCGCGACAAGACGGCCCGCGTGGGCCGCAACCCGAAAACCGGGGACGAAGTGCCGATCTCGCCGCGGCGGGTTCTGACCTTCCGTCCCTCGCATCTGATGAAAGATCGCGTGGCCGCCGGCAAGAAGAAGTAAGGAAAGGGCCGGCGGATGGACAAGTCGCCCGACGCCTTCCGCACCATCAGCGAGGTGGCCGAGGTTCTGCAAACCCCGGCCCATGTCTTGCGCTTTTGGGAAAGCCGGTTTCCGCAGATCCGCCCGGTGAAACGGGCGGGGGGGCGGCGCTATTACCGGCCGGCCGATGTGGCGCTGCTCTTGGGCATCAAGCATCTGTTGCACAACGAAGGCATGACGATTCGGGGCGTGCAGAAAATCCTGCGTGAACAAGGCGTTCGTCATGTGGCGGGCCTGTCGGGCCAAGAGATTGCCGATGACGCCGGCAGCGCCGAGGCCGAGCTGGAGGCCGCGCTTGCCGCCAACTTCGGTGGTGCGGCCGAAGCGGCCCCCTTGCCGCAGGAACTGGTGGAAACCGCCCAGATCGTCGCGCTGGAAACCGCCCTCCGTGCCCGGGCCGAGGCGGCTGCGCTGTCCCAGCCCGAAGAGCCCCAGCCTGTTGACGTACCGCCTGTCGACGCCCAGCCCATCGAAGCCCAGCCTGAGGCCGCGGGTGCAGAGGAAACTGAATTGCCCAACCCGGACCAACCCGCCCTGCCCGGATTCGAGCCTGAACCCGTTGTCCTGGTGGATCTTCCGCCCGAACCTGCGGCGGATGCCTTGCCCGAGAGCGGATCGGCTCCTGCACCCGACTCGCAGGTCGAGCCCCTGCCCGAATCTCAGCCCGAAACCGGCGCCGCGCCGGCAGCCGACAGCGATCCTCAGGCGGAAACCCCGCCTGACTTCGCCCCCCTGCCCGCCGACGCGCCGCTTCTTGACCGTCTGCGCGCCCTGCCCGCCCACAGCCTTGCCACGCCCGAAGCCCGCGCCTTGCGCGACCGGCTGGCGTCCCTGGCGGCGCGTCTGTCAGCACCGCCCCCGGCCGCACCATTTTGAACGCAGAAGATGCGCTTTCCCGCTTGCGACCGGCCGGAATATCGTTATGTAAGCGCCTATTCGTCGGGCCGTAGCGCAGTCTGGTTAGCGCGTCCGTCTGGGGGGCGGGAGGTCGAGAGTTCGAATCTCTCCGGCCCGACCAATACAATGCCGCCCGCCTGCCTTACCGGCAGCGCGGGCGGTTTCGTTTTCGCGAAAGGGCCACGCCATGACCACCGCCGGAGTGCTTCCCGCCCAAGGCCTGCGCCGCCTGATCGCGGCGGGACAGATCACCGGGCAGCCGGCCATCCTGCCCGACCAGATCCAGCCTGCCAGCCTTGACCTGCGCCTTGGCACGGTGGCCTATCGCGTACGCGCCTCCTTCCTTGCGGGCAATGGCGCCCGGGTGGCCGACCGGCTGGCCGAGTTCGAGATGCACCGCGTCGATCTGACGGCGGGGGCGGTTCTGGAAAAGAGCTGCGTCTATGTGGTGCCGCTGATGGAATCGCTGGCGCTTCCGCCGGGAATCACCGCCGTCGCCAATGCCAAATCCTCGACCGGGCGGCTTGACCTTCTGACCCGC
>JALQYS010000236.1 GCA_023254015.1 Paracoccaceae bacterium | reverse complement strand
CCCTGACTGGCGTTCTCGCCATTCACCACGACAAAATCGAGCCCCCAGCGCGTGCGCAAGCCGGGAAGCAGTTCAGTGATGGCCGCGCGCCCGGCACGGCCCATGACATCGCCAAGGAACATCAGTTTCATGACGGGCAGGCTTAGGCTGCTTGGGCGCAAGCCGCAAGCCTGCCCCCGACGCCTCGTCGTCGGTCTTTGACCGCTCCTCGGCTGGCCGCATAGGACGAGCGGTCGCAGACCGACGAGGAGTTGCAGCCAGCCCGCGGCGCACTATCTTGCGGGCATGACCCTGCCCCCCGCCTTGTCTGACTGGTTCGCCGCCCAAGGCTGGCAGCTTCACCCGCATCAGCGCGCCATGCTGGCGCGGGCCGACGCCCGCTCGACCCTGTTGATCGCCCCCACCGGCGGCGGCAAGACGCTGGCTGGCTTTCTTCCGTCCCTCGCCGAACTTGCCAGCGGCCACGACGGGCTGCACACGCTTTACGTCTCGCCACTCAAGGCGCTGGCCGCCGACATCCGCCGCAATCTGCGCCGTCCGGTCGAAGGGGCCGGCCTGCCGATCCGGATCGAGGACCGCACTGGCGACACCTCCTATACCCAGCGCCGCCGCCAGCGCGCCGACCCGCCGCACATCCTGCTGACCACCCCGGAGAGTCTGGCACTGTTGCTGAGCTATGAGGATGCCCCGCGGATTTTCCGGGGGCTGAAACGGGTTGTCGTGGACGAGCTGCACGCGCTGGCCGAAAGCAAACGCGGCGATCAGCTGATGTTGTGCCTGTCGCGGCTGCAGTCCCTTGCCCCCGACCTGCGCCGCGTGGGCCTGTCGGCCACGGTCGAGGATCCCCCTGCCCTTGCCGCCTATCTGAGCGCGGGAACCGAGATCCTGATGGCCGATCCCGGCCCCGATCCCGACATTTCGATGCTGGAAACCGCAACCCCGCCGCCTTGGGCCGGGGGCGGCGGGCGCTATGCCATTCCTGAAATCCTGAACCAGATCACCCGACACCAGACGACGCTGATCTTTCACAACACCCGCGCGCAGGCGGAAATCTTTTTCCATCACCTGTGGCTGGCCAATACCGACGACCTGCCCATCGGCATCCACCATGGCAGCCTGTCGCGTGAGCAGCGCGAAAAGGTCGAGGCGGCGATGGTTTCGGGTGCCCTGCGCGCGGTGGTCTGTACCGGCAGCCTTGATCTGGGCATCGACTGGGGCGCGGTCGATCTGGTGATCCAGGTCGGCGCACCGAAGAACATCAAGCGGCTGGTCCAGCGCATCGGCCGCGCCAACCACCGCTATAACGCCCCCTCCAAGGCGCTTCTGGTGCCCGCCAACCGCATGGAGGTGGTGGAATGTCAGGCCGCACTTGAGGCCGCAAGCGCCCATGCGCTGGACGGCGAGCCGCGCGGCCCCGGCCCCCGCGATGTGCTGTGCCAGCACATCCTCGCCACCGCCTGCGCCGGCCCCTTCGACGCCGAGACCCTTTTTGCCGAGGTCATCACCGCCGGCCCCTATGCCACCCTGACCCGCGCAGATTTCGACGATTGCCTGAGCTTCGTCGCCACCGGCGGCTATGCCCTGCGCGCCTATGACCGCTGGCAGCGGCTGATGCTGCGGGCCGGCAAATGGACCCTGCGCGACCCGCGCGCGGCGGCCATCATCCGGCAGAATCTGGGCACCATCATCGACATCGAGACCCTGAAGGTCCGCATGGGCCGCATGGGCGCGCCCTTGGGCGAAGTGGAAGAGGCCTTTGCCTCCACCCTTTCGCCTGGTGATACGTTCCTGATCGGCGGGCAGGTCGTGCGCTATGAAGGCCTGCATGAGATGACCGTCGAGGTCAGCCGCTCCCCCGGGCGCGAGCCGAAGGTGGCTGTGTTCAATGGAACAAAATTCGCGACATCCACCGTCCTTGCGGCCCGTATCCTTGATATTTTCCAACAATCGCGTTGGCCGAACCTGCCCAGCCACACCGCCGAATGGCTGGCCTTGCAGGCCGAGGTTTCCCGCCTGCCGCAGCCGGACCGGCTTTTGGCGGAAAGCTTTCCGCAGGACGGGCGCGAGCATCTTTGCGTCTATGGCTTTGCCGGCCGGAATGCCCAGCAGACACTGGGCCTGTTGCTGACCAAGCGGATGGAAGAGGCGGGGCTTGCCCCCTTGGGCTTTGTCGCCACCGATTACGCCACGCTGATCTGGGGGCTGGATCCGGTGCTGGATGTCGCGCCGCTCTTGCGGCTGGGGGCCCTTCGTGAGGGGCTGGAGGGCTGGCTGACCGGCAACGCGGTGATGAAACGCACCTTCCGCAATGTGGCAATCATCGCCGGGCTGATCGAGCGCAGCCATCAGGGCCGCCGCAAGTCGGGGCGGCAGGCAACCTTTTCGTCCGACATCCTTTACGACACGCTGGTGCGGCATGACCCGGACCACCTGCTCTTGCGGCTGACCCGCGACGAGGCGATGCGCGGGCTGATCGATTTCAGCCGGCTGGAGGAGATGCTGTCACGCATCGACGGGCGGATCGATCTGATCCGCCTGCCCCGGGTCAGCCCCCTGGCCGCGCCGCTGTTTCTGGAACCCGGCAAGATCCCGGTCGATGGCAAGGGCCGCGAGCGGCTGGCCGAAGAGGCCGCGCGGGCGCTTTTGCAGGCGGCGGGGCTGGATTGATCCCGGCCCGGCTCTCTGGCATCTGAGACGCATGAGCCTGACCTTCGCCTTCGGACCCACGGACCTGACCGCCCTGCCCTCGGGTGCGCTGCACTGGCCGGCCGAGCGGCTGCTCTGTGTGTCGGACCTGCATTTCGGGAAATCCGAACGGCTTGCGCGGCGTGGCGGCACCCTGCTGCCCCCCTATGAAACCCGCGCCACCCTTTTGGGGCTTGAAGCAGACCTCGAGGCGACGGCAGCGCGGACCGTGGTCTGTCTGGGCGACAGCTTTGACGATCTGGCGGCGGCCGAAGGTCTGGACGAGGGCGACCGGCTGTGGCTGATCCGCCTGATGGCGGGGCGGGAGTGGATCTGGATCGAGGGCAACCATGATGCCGGCCCCACCGATCTGGGCGGCAGCCATCTGGCGGAGCTGCACCGCGGCGGGCTGGTCTTTCGCCATGTTGGCGGCGGCAAGGGACCGGAGATCTCGGGGCACTACCACCCCAAGGCCCGGCTGGCGGGCAAGGCGTGGCGGGCCTTTCTGCAGGATGACAACCGGCTGATCCTGCCGGCCTATGGCGCCTACACCGGCGGGCTTTGGGCCGAAGACCCTGCCCTGCAGGCCCTGTTCGGCCCGCGCGCCCGGGCAATCCTGACCTTGCCCGACCGCTGCCTGGCCATCCCGCTGCCGCGCGTCAGGTCGCGTCGGTCCTGATCGCCGGATCAGGGGGAAACCGGGCCTCAACCTTGTCGCGGTGGTTGCGACTGACCGGGATCATTTGTCCGTTGTGCAAGTAGATGGTCATCTTCCCGCCCTGCCGACCGACCGAGCTGACGCCGGCCCAGGCTACCCAATGCGACCGGTGCACCTGCGCCCCGGGCACCCCTTCAACCTCGGCGATGGCATCGGACAGGCGCATCAGCAGACTGGCCTTGCCCAGCGACGTCTGCACGTCGACATAGTGGTCACGCACCGTCATGGCCCACAGATCGCCGCGCAGATCGGGCTCGATCCGGCGCATCAGGCGGGGTTCTTCCGGCAGCGGCTCGGCCTCGGGCTGCGGTTCGGGCGCCATTGGCACAGGCTTTGTGCCTGACAACCGCAGCGCACAGACGCCCAGCGAGGTCGAACCAACCAGAAGCACGATTTCCGGGCCACTCAGCATCGCGACCATCGCCTGGGGCAGCATCGCCAAAAGCAGCAGATACAGGGGAGGCGAAATCACCACGGCATTGAGGCCCGCCGACATGACGGCGCACCTCATGTGGTTCTGGGTACCCAGCCAAGCCTTCACAAAGGCATGAGCAATCGTCGCGATGACCAGGGTCACGGCAATGACCGGTGTCCAGAACAGCACCCGCTCGGTCAGCGTCAGGACGGCAAAACTTCCGAAAGGACCGGTGATCGAGGTGACCATCGCCACCAACACCCAGACGACCCAAGGTAACGGTGACCGGACTTCCGCCCGAACCTCCCTGAGGAATGGTCTCAAAACCGTCACCCCGCAATCAAAACAACACACATTCACATTTAGAAGAAAAAATGCGCCTGTTCAATCGGTTCACCGATTGCGGGGTGGCGGTTTCAGTCGGGGTGTGTCCCGGTCAGGCGGTCAGGCCCTCGGGCTCGGCCAGACCATGGGCGCGGCAGCAGGCGGTCAGGGTATTGGCCAGAAGGCAGGCGATGGTCATCGGGCCGACGCCACCGGGAACGGGAGTGATGGCGCCCGCGACCTGCGAGGCCGATTCGTAATGCACGTCGCCCACCAGCTTGGCCTTGCCGTCGCGCTCGATCCGGTTGATGCCAACATCGATCACGGTCGCACCCGGCTTGACATAGTCGCCGGTCAGCATTTCGGGGCGCCCCACGGCAGCCACCAGGATATCGGCCCCGCGGCAGACCGCAGCCAGATCCTTGGTGCGCGAATGCGCGATGGTCACGGTGCAGCTGTCGCCCAGCAAGAGCTGCGCCATCGGCTTGCCCACGATGTTCGACCGGCCCACCACGACCGCATTCAGCCCCGCCAGCTTGCCATGATGGTCGCGCAACATCATCAGGCAGCCAAGCGGCGTGCAGGGCACCATCGACTTTTGTCCGGTGCCCAGCAGGCCCACGTTCGAAATGTGGAAACCATCCACATCCTTGGCCGGATCGATGCGGTTGATGACCAGCTCCGAATTCAGATGGCCCGGCAGCGGCAACTGCACAAGAATGCCGTGCACTTTGGGATCGGCGTTCAGGCTGTCGATCAGCGCCAGAAGCTCGGCCTCGCCGGTTTCGGCCGGCAGACGATGTTCGAAAGAGGCCATTCCGACCTCGATGGTCGAAGCGTGCTTGTTCTTGACGTACACCTTCGAGGCCGGATCCTCGCCCACCAGTACCACGGCCAGACCGGGCTGGATGCCGTTTTCCTCTTTCAGCCGCGCCACATGGGCCGCCACCTGCGCCCGCACATTGGCGGCGAAAGCCTTGCCGTCGATCACCTTGGCCGTCATGTCGTCTCTCCCTTACACCGCTGCCGCAAAGGCCGCGCGATAATGTTCCATTTGCATCCGCGTCGCCAGTACGGCGTTTTTCATCAGGATCGAAACCGTCACCGGCCCCACCCCGCCCGGCACCGGCGTGATCCAGCCCGCCACCTGCGCGCAGCTGTCGAAATCGGCGTCACCCACGGTTCTGCCGTCCACCCGGTTGATGCCGATGTCGATCAGCGCCGCACCGGGTTTCAGCATGGCGCCATTGACCAGCCCCGGCTTGCCCACGGCCACAAACACCGCATCCGCCGCGCGGGAATGCACGGCGACCTGACGGGTCATGTGGTGGCAGACCGTCACCGTCGCGCCCAGCCCCATCATCAGAAAGGCAATGGGCTTGCCCACGATCTCTGAGTGCCCGATGACGCAGACATCCAGCCCCTCCATCCTGAGCGGCAGGGTTTTCAGGATTTCCACCGCCGCCACCGCCGTGCAGGGGCCCAGCGTCAGGTCGTTGTAAACGATATTGCCGATGGAGGAGGGGTGCATGCCCTCGACATCCTTCAGCGGGTGCACCGCCTTTTGCAGCACCTTGACCGGAATATGGGCCGGCAAAGGGCGCTGGATGATGATGCCGTTGACCCGCGGATCGGCATTCAGGCCGGCGATCACGCCCTGCAACTGCTCAAGGCTGATGGATTCGGGATAATTCCGCGCCTCGAAGGCGACGCCCGAGGCCTCTGCCGATTTCTGCTGGTTGCGAACATAAAGCTCGGCCGCGGCCACATCGCCGACCGAAATGGACACCAGACGCGGCGCCCAACCGGCCTCGGTCAGGGCCTGTGCCTCGGCACGGGTTTCCTCGCGCATCCGCGTGGCAATCGACTTGCCGTCAATGATCGTCGCGGTCATGTCACCCCGTCAGGGACGCCCGGCCCCCAGTTTGCGCTCTTCGCGGGCAATCGACCAGTCGATCAACCTGCGCCAGAGGTCTTCTACAAGATCGGGGTCCAAGCCTTGGGCCGCGGCTTCGGTGCGCACCTTCGCCACCACCTCTTCCACCCGCGCGTCAATCCGGGCAGGCAGGCCGTTCCCCAGCTTCAAAATGGCCGCGCGGTCGATATAGGCCGCGCGAGCCCTGAGTTGCGCCACGATCCCGGCATCCAGCGCGTCAATCGCCGCGCGAAGGTCGGTCATGTCGTGGCAGTCGTCCGGCGCCTTCATCGGCTTGCTCCTTCGTTCGGGCGTGAGGTAGGCCCTCACGCCCGGAAGTGCAAGCGATCAGAACAGCCCCTCGACATGGCCCTGATCGTTCAGGCGGATCACTTCGGCCGACGGAACCTTGGGTAGGCCCGGCATGGTCATGATCTCACCGCAGATCACCACGATGAACCCAGCGCCCGCCGAGAGCCGCACTTCGCGGACGGGAACCGAGTGACCCGTGGGCGCACCGCGCAGGTTCGGGTCGGTCGAGAAGCTGTATTGGGTTTTCGCCATGCAGACCGGCAGATTGCCATAGCCAGCCGCTTCCCAAGCCTTCAGCTGTTCGCGGATCGACTTGTCGGCGATCACCTCGTCAGCGTGATAGATACGCTTGGCGATGGTTTCGATCTTCTGGAACAGCGGCATGTCGTCGGGGTAGATCGGCGCAAAGTTCGAGGCACCCGATTCCGCCAGTTTCACCACGGTGTTGGCCAGATCTTCGATCCCGGCCGAGCCCATGGCCCAGTGCTTGCACAACACCGCCTCGGCGCCCTGTTCAGCCACATAGGCCTTGACGGCGGCGACTTCGGCATCGGTGTCGCTGTAGAAGTGGTTGATCGCCACGACGACCGGCACGCCAAAAGACTTCACGTTGGCGATGTGACGGCCAAGGTTCGGGCAGCCCTTCTGCACAGCGGCGACGTTTTCGGCACCCAGATCGGCCTTGGCCACGCCGC
>JALQYS010000210.1 GCA_023254015.1 Paracoccaceae bacterium | reverse complement strand
GGAAAGAATGTTGTCTGGACCGGCGTCACGCTGGCCGAAGGCGATCAGGCCATCCAGTTCAAGGTTGTCGACGCCGCCGGCAACGGGACCATCGCAAGCCGCGCCTACACGCTGGATACCGGGGCTGTCACAACGACGGTGTCGGGCATAGACATCGCCAATGACACGGGCAGCTCTGCGTCCGATTTCCTGACGAACACGACAAGCCAGCAGGTTACGGCGACCCTCTCGCAGGCCCTTGCTACCGGAGAATACCTCTTTGGTTCTCTCAACGATGGCACGAGCTGGGTCAATGTCACACGGTTCGTGACGGGCACTCAGCTGTCCTGGCAGTCGGCCGTGCTCACCACCGGGACTTCTGCCATCAAACTCAAGGTGGTCGATGCCGGCGGAAACGAAGGTGCGGTTGCGACACAGGCCTATACCGTCGACCGTGACCCGCCGAAGATGACGTTCTCCTCGATCCAGTTGTCGAACGACACCGGGATCTCGGCGACCGATTTCATCACTTCGGCGGCGGCCCAGACCGTGACCGGCAGCCTCGGCCGCGTTCTGGATGCTGGCGAAATCCTGCAAGGCTCTTCCGATGGAGGCGCGACCTGGACTGCCATCGGCGCCACGGGCACTGCCTTCTCGTGGGCGGCGACACTGGCCTCGGGCAGCAGCCGTCTGCTGTTCCGGGTTCAGGACGCTGCCGGCAATTCCAGCAGCACCTTTGCGCGGAACTACACGCTGGACACGGTGGCGCCAACCAAGACAGTCTCCGGTATTCGACTGTCCGAGGATAGCGGCGTCAGCGCGTCGGATTTCAACACCGATGTCGCCTCGCAGACCATCCGCGCCACGCTCAGCTCAAGCCTGAGTGGTGACCGCCTGCTGGGATCGACCGATGGCGGCGTGACTTGGCGTGACATCACCAGCGGGGTCTCGGATCGCAACGTCGTCTGGTCTGGAGCCATGCTGGACCTTGGGACCAGCTCGATCCAGATGAAGGTGGTGGATGCCGCCCACAACTCGGGAACAGTGACGACGCAGGCCTATACGCTTGTGCCGTTCGCTCCCACCAACACCGCGACGATCACCGCGCTTGACAGCTCCAAACTCGAAGGATCGTCGGGGGTCACCGCCTTCCGGTTCAAGGTGAATTTGGAATTTGCCGCCACCAGTCCGGTGACCCTGACGTGGCAGGCAGGCGATGCGTTGAGCGGCGCGCCCGGCGCATCCAACTCGGACTTTGTCCGATCCAGCTTGCCGTCCGGCACCGTTACCGTATTGGCGGGGCAATCCTCGGCGATCTTCACCGTCAGCGTGCAAGGCGACAAGCTGTTCGAGCAGAACGAAGAGTTCTCGGTCTCGATACGCAGCCCCAACCCTCGGACCGTAATCGGAGGTACGGCGGCTACAGCCACGATCCAGAACGACGATGCGCTTGTCGGTACGGCGCAACGCGACACGTTGATCGGCTCGCTCGCGGGCGAACGGATCACGGGTCTGGCAGGCGATGACACCATCATGGGGCGTGGCGGCGACGACACGATTCTTTCCGGGTCCGGGCGTGACCTGGTCACGGGCGGTGATGGCGCGGATGTCTTCGTCTTCGACGTGCCCGCAATCGTGGCCTATGCGGATGTCATCACCGACTACACGGCCGATGTCGACAGGATTGGATTCCTCAGATCGGTGTTTCCAACCATCGGGCCGCTGGGCACGCTTTCTGCCGCAAGTTTTACGACGGGAACCGCGCCGACAACCGCAGCTCACCGCGTGATGTATGAACAGGAAACCGGGCGTCTGTTCTTCGATGCCGATGGCACCGGCCGGTCTCCAACCCAGATCGTTGCAACACTTACCGGGCTGCCGGCACTCAGCTGGGATGACATTGTGATCATGTAAGGGCGCTTTGCAGGGTCATCCCCGGCAAGAACGGCCCGATGCCGACGAGGGCGAACACTGGGTTCATACCCTGTTGCGCCCCGCCTTTCAGGAAAAGGGGCCCGGGAGACCGGGCCTCTTGCTTGTTTTCGTGGAGAGGTGAGGGGGTGGATGCCCCCTCGCTTTTTGGCGGGGTGCATCCGTAGAATTCACGCGCCCATCTTCCGGTTCCGTGCGGGTGTGATGCCGCGTTTCTCGGCGTGGACCGGCAGCGTGCCGCTGGCCCCCGCGCGGTTCTTGAACATCTGACCGCCGCCTTCCGTGCCTTGCCCGCTTGACCCCGCGCGCCCCTTTGGCTAGGCCAACCCCGACCCATTTCAGCAGGAGCGCCCGATGGCAAACCCCTCCCTCCTTATCCTCGCCGGTGACGGCATCGGCCCGGAAGTCATGGCCGAGGTGAAGAAGATCATCGGTTGGATGGGCGCCAAGCGCGGCATCCATTTTGACGTGTCCGAAGATCTTGTCGGCGGCTGCGCCTATGACAAGCACGGCACGCCCCTGACCGACGAGACGATGGCCAAGGCGCAGGCGGTGGACGCCGTCCTTCTTGGCGCCGTGGGCGGCCCGAAATACGACAACCTTGATTTCAGCGTGAAGCCCGAGCGGGGCCTTCTGCGCCTGCGCAAGGAGATGGACCTGTTTTCCAACCTGCGCCCGGCCCAGTGCTTTGACGCGCTGGCCGATTTCTCGTCGCTGAAGAAAGAGGTCGTTGCCGGTCTGGACATCGTGATCGTCCGCGAACTGACCTCGGGCGTCTACTTTGGCGAGCCGCGCGGCATCTTCAAGGAAGGCAACGAACGCGTGGGCATCAACACCCAGCGTTATACCGAATCGGAAATTGCCCGCGTGGCCCGCAGCGCCTTTGAACTGGCGCGCAAGCGGGGCAACAAGGTCTGCTCGATGGAGAAGGCCAACGTCATGGAATCGGGCATCCTGTGGCGCGAAGTGGTGCAGGAAGTGCATGACCGCGAATATCCCGACGTCCAGCTGTCGCATATGTATGCCGACGCCGGCGCGATGCAGCTGTGCCGCTGGCCCAAGCAGTTTGACGTGATCGTCACCGACAACCTGTTCGGCGACCTTCTGTCGGATGCCGCCGCCATGCTGACCGGCAGCCTTGGCATGCTGCCCTCGGCCAGCCTTGGTGCGCCGATGGCCAATGGCCGCCCGAAGGCGCTGTATGAGCCCGTCCATGGCTCGGCCCCCGATATTGCCGGTCAGGGCAAGGCAAACCCGATTGCCTGCATCCTGTCCTTCGCCATGGCGCTGCGTTACAGTTTTGACATGGGCGAAGAGGCGACCCGCGTGGAAAAGGCCGTGGAAAAGGTGCTGGCGGACGGCGTGCGCACCGCCGATCTGATGGGCCCCGAAGGCGGCACCCCGGTATCGACCAGCGCCATGGGTGATGCGGTCATCGCCGCGCTGGACGCCAGCCTCTAAGATCAACGGCCCCCCGCGCGGGGGCCGTTTCATTTCGGGTGGCGGGGCGCGCCCGACCAAAGGCAGACAGGCGCAGCAAAAGCCGGTGCTCGCCGAAAGCCAGTCGAAACGCGGATTCGGTGATCGGTGGCACAGCCGGCGCGTTTTCCGAACCGTTGCGCAGCCCGTAATGCCTGCGCATTGCGGCAAAGATGATCGGCCCGACCTCGGCCAGGGTCTGAAACTCGGTCGCTGAAAACGGGCTGCCTTCGTTGCTGCGCATCAGCGAGCAAACCGCAGAGATCCCATCCCCCAGCGCGATGACAAAGCCGATCTCTTCGACAAGCGTGCCTTCTTCTTCCGATATGCAGGGATGCACCTCGCGTGCGGAGCGAACTCGGAGGAGAAAAAGCTGTCCGGCGCGATGTCCCGAATCCGCCACAGACCCTCGCTCACCCCCGATACGCAGCCGACATAGAAAGGGTCCATGAGGTGGCCCCCCTTGAGATAGCAGCCCAAGGCATCGCGGCAACAGCTTTGGCTTCCTCGGGCCTCATCCGGTCCTCCTGCTCCATATGACTTTCGGGATATGGTCGGGCCTCATTTGTGCTGCGCAAACTTCGCTTCAGAAAAAGCTTCACACGACGAGGCCACGGCCGACAACCAACAGACTGGCGGATACCCGCCCGAGGAGAATGACGTGAGCGGACGCCTGAAAGGACGGAGCGCCCTGATTACAGGTGGCGGTTCGATCGTCAGCACCTCGACCATCTCGGGCGTGGTCGGAACGCCGATGGAGGTGCTTTACTGCACCAGCAAGGGCGCCTGCCACATGTTCGCCCGCGCTGTTCCTTGCAAGCGACGAGTCAAGCTTTGTGAACGGTGCCCATCTGTTTGCCGACAACGCTTGCACGGCCATCTGACGCAACCAGAACAACAGGGGAAAAGGACATGACGACCTCTTCGAACAACATGCATGTCAATGATTTCGGCATCGAACATGCGCATTGGCGCAACTGGGTTGGCAACCAGTCCTGCGTACGGGCCGCACGCGGCGCGCCGAAAAGCGAGGATGAACTTTGCGCCATGATCGCGGAGGCAACGGCGAAGGGCATGAATGTGCGCGTGGCCGGTTCGGGCCACAGCTTTACGCCGGTTGCGCTGACGAATGGTCTGCATCTGACGCTTTCCGGGATGAAGGGGGTCAAAAGCATCGACCACGCCAGACGGCGCGTCACGGCCTCGGCTGGCACAACCATCAATGAGTTGGTCAAGGTTCTGAAATCCGAGGGGCTTTCGCTGATCAACCAAGGCGACATCGACAGTCAGGCCATTGCCGGCGCCTTCACCACCGGAACCCACGGCACCGGGGCCAGGCTGCCGGTTCTGGCAGATTGCATCGTCGGCATGAAACTGGTCCAGCCCGATGGCTCGATCCTGATCGTCGACGAAACCACGCCCGATCTTTTGCTGGCAAGCCGGGTTTCTCTGGGCACGCTGGGCGCCATTTCCGAGATGACCCTGCAAGCAACGGACAGCTATCGCCTGAAAGAGCGCATCTGGCGCGAGGATTTCGAGTCGGCGATGGAGATGCACGACGAGCTGGCCGAAAAGCACCGGCATTTCAGCTTTTTCTGGTGCCCCTATGAGGAAAGCCGGCATTGCTATTGCTTGCCGGACACCTCGGCCACCTCAAGAACCGGCCGCACGACCGATGTCTGCGAGATGAAGGTGATGGATCTTACCGACGAGGAACCCGTCGAGACCGAATTCGAAAAGGTCGCCTACAGCTCGGATGTCTATCCCATTGAATATATACGAAATTTCCACGAGCTGGAATATGCCGTCCCGCGCCAGCATGGCAAGGATGCCGTCCGCGCCGTCCGCAAGATCATGCTGGAACAGTTCCCGGACGCGATCTATCCCATCGAGTACCGCTTCACCGCCGGGGACGAGGCCTGGATGAGCCCGTTCCACAAGCAGGACAGCGTGACCGTCTCGGTATCGGGTGAACCTGGACGGGACTATTGGGATTACCTGCGCGCGGTGGACAAGATCCTGCGCGGCTACTGCGCCCGCCCGCATTGGGGCAAGATGCACTTCCTGACTGGCGAGGATGTGGAGGCGATCTATCCGCGCGCCCATGACTTCCGCGCCCTGCGCCGCAAGCTGGACCCGCAGGGGTTCTACCTCAACGATCATCTCAGCCAGCTTTTCCGCTGAGCCAGCGGCCGGGCAGTGGCGCGCACAGCGCTCGCCCGACCCCTTTCCATATGACAGGGAGAACCGTCATCGCGTTTGTCGGGGCCATCGCCGCGATCATCGACAGCGTAAGCCCGCCGGGCACGGAGTGCACCGCCAGCAATATCTTCATCCCGGTTGCCGGGATTCTGGCGGCCATTCCCTTCCTGTCGGCAGCGCCTCGGGCTGTCGGCAGATCCCGATGCAATCCGGCCGCATCGGCCGATGATGACGCGGCAGAGGGAGCAGGCAAAGCGGCTGGCGCCATCTTCGGATTGCCGCGCCTTGGCCCTTTGTTGCGGCGCGGCTCTGATTGCAGCGAATTCCCCCGAACCCCCTTGCGATTCCCTGCAGAAGCGTTTAACCCCGCCCCAAGGTCGGAGCGTAGCGCAGTCTGGTAGCGCACCTGCTTCGGGAGCAGGGGGTCGGAGGTTCGAATCCTCTCGCTCCGACCAATTTCCCGCGAAATCTCTAGCGATTACCGACACCCCTCGGGGCACTGGGAAGCGCATGGAGCTGTCTCGAAAGCAGTTTTCAAGCGCGGCGGACATTTCATGTGAATCACATGGCAAAATCGCCTGCGCGCCGAATGGCGCGAGGGTGCTCCGTCACCAACGCCATGGGCAACGCTGGCCTCGTAACCCCGAGCTACCCCTAGCCCGAGAATTCGCCTGTCATGCGCGGTTCCAGAGCCCGTTACCGCTCGTGCGGCGCACGTCTCAACACCCTTCGCGGCGCCAGCGCCGGATGCAGTCGAGGATGACAGGCATGTCCACCGGGCACTGCTTGCGGCTTGCGACCCCTTCCATGCAGGCCAATGGGTCTTGACGCTGGCCGAAAGGCGCGCCGGGGTTCGGGCCGATGCTGCTCTTGGGCGGGATGGCCAGGCTCAGTCGCCCGTCACGGCAAGGGAAAGCTGGCGTCCTTGTCCAGCGGCCAGACCGGGCGGCGCACCCGGGCATAGGGGCGCAGATGCGCTTGCGGAGTGGCCAGGGCGCCCGTGTCGCAGACAATGACCTTTCCGGAGACGGGTTCAAAGGCGGCGCGGAAATGCTGCATCGACTTGACCACCAGAAAGCGCAGCCGCGCCGGTTCTATTCCGAAGGTGCGCACCTGTTGCAGATCCAGCATCTGGCCGGGCAGGGTGACAAGCAGAATGTCGATGCCTTGCACGCGCAGCACCGCCGTCGGGCCGAAGCTGTGGGTGATGCCGCCAAGGATGGGACCATCGCCCGTGTAGGTGCCGTCTGACAGGTGGACGATTTCTCCCGTCAGCCGCAGCGGGCCGCCACCAAAGGTCGGGTCGCACTTGCCCCCGATCTCCAGCGTCACGATGTCTCCGACCTTGTGGCGGTGCAGGATCGCCGCCGCCTCGGGGTCGATCATCGGGGCAAAGGCGCCAGGGGCGGCCCCGGCTTTCAGCAGCGCCTGCAAGAGCGCGGTCGCGTCGCCATAGGCGCCCGCGCCGGGGTTGTCGGCATAATCGGCAATCACCAGCGGGCCTTGGGCGGGATCAAAGTCGCGCGCCTCGGCCGCCGCCTGATCCGGCGTCAGGAAGGTATTGGCCACCTTGCCGCGCCCGTCCCAGATACGGCGGGCCAGGCCGCTTGCGATTTCTGCCGCGCGTGCCTCGTGGCCCTTGTCATGCGTCACCAGAACGGTCGGCCCCATCTCGGTGATGTCCGCCTCGGAAAAACCGGCGTTGATCGACACGGCCAGGATGCCCGGCTCGGCCTCATGCGCGGCGGCTGCGGCGTAAAGTGCTGCGGTTTCGGGCACGTCGGTGCGGCCGGCGTTGGCCTCGTCCAGCATGGGCACATGAACGCGCAGCGTGCGGGGCTTCACCGCGCCGCGCATCGTTGCATCCAGCAGATCACCCGCCTGACGGCCGATCTGGCGCATGTCGACATGCGGATAGGTCTTGTAGCTGACCAGGATCTGCGCCTGTTCCACCATCGCGGGCGTGACCATGGCGTGCAGGTCCAGCGTCACGGCAATGGGCATGTCGGGCCCGACGATGGCGCGCAGTCGGCGCAACAACTCGCCCTCGCCATCCTCGCAGAAGCTGGGAACCATCGACCCGTGCAGCGACAGAAGGATGCCGTCCAATGTGGTGCGGTGTTCGGCAGCGGCATCGCAGATGATCCCGGCGATATGGTCAAACGCCTCCTGCGAGACAACCGCGCCGGGGGTGGCATGGGCCGAGACGGTGTGCGTGACCTTCCAGCCTGCCGCGCGGCCCGCATCCAGAAAGCCGGCCAGTTCATCATTCACATCGCCAAATCGGTCGATGGCGGCCTGACCAAGGTCCAGCACATCATCGCGGAAATCCTGAAGCGAGGTCTCGCCCTTCTTGAAGGTGTTGCTTTCGTGCACAAAAGCGCCGGTCAGAACGTGGAAGGGCATGGGCATGGGCCTTTCAGAGCGGGTGAAAACAGGCCACTGGATGGGCAGCATCGCCCCCCAGCGCAGGGGCCTTCTGGCGGCAGAGGTCCGAGGCGCGCGGGCAGCGGGTGGCAAAGGCGCAGCCGGGCGGCAAGGCAAAGGGGCTGGGGATCTCGCCCGTCAGCGGCTCGATCATGCGGCGGCGGGCAGGGTCGGGGGCAAAGTTCGATGCCATCAGTGCCTGGGTGTACGGGTGGCGCGGTGCGGTACGGGTATCGGGAAGCACCTCGACCACCGATCCCAGATACATCACCACGATCCGGTCGCAGAAATAGCGCACAAGGCCAAGGTCATGGCTGATGAAGAGATAGGTCAGCCCCAGCCGGTCACGCAAATCTGCCAGAAGTGCGATGATCTGCGCCTGAATTGACACGTCAAGGCTGGCGGTGGGTTCGTCCAGCACCACGAAATCGGGACGCAGCGCGAGAGCGCGGGCAATGCCCACCCGCTGGCGCTGACCGCCTGACAGTTGGTGCGGGTGACTTTGGGCAAAGGTGGCTGGCAGGCCGACGGCCTCCAGCATCTGCGGGATCTGTTCGGGCGGCAGGGTTTCGCCCTGCACGCGGAAGGGTTCGGCCAGAACCTCGGTCAGGCTGTGGCGCGGGTCCAGGCTGGAATA
>JALQYS010000158.1 GCA_023254015.1 Paracoccaceae bacterium | reverse complement strand
TGACATTCGCGCTGATCGTAACGGTTGCCACCTCGGTTATCGGGATCGCGGCGGGGGCGGTGCAGGGTTATTTCGGCGGGCTGACCGACCTTGTATTCCAGCGCGTGCTGGAAATCTGGGGCTCCACGCCCTCGCTTTACGTTATCATCATCGTGGCCGCGATCTGGCGGATGAACTTCTGGCTGCTGGTGTTCCTGCTGGTCCTGGTCGGCTGGACCGGCCTTGTCGGCGTGGTGCGGGCGGAATTCCTGCGGGCGCGCAACTTTGAATATGTCCGCGCCGCCCGCGCGCTGGGTGTGCCGGACTGGACGATCATGTTCCGCCATGTGCTGCCTAACGCCATGGTGGCGACGCTGACGATGATGCCGTTCATCGTGACGGGCACCATCGGATCTTTGGCCGCGCTGGATTATCTTGGGTTTGGCCTGCCGCCGGAACTGCCATCCTTGGGCCAGTTGTCACGGCAGGCGCAGCAGAACTTGCAGATGCCCTCGCTGGCCTTTGTGACCTTCTTTACCTGTGCCACCATGCTGTCGCTTCTGGTCTTTATCTTTGAAGGCGTGCGCGATGCCTTCGACCCAAGGAAAACCTTTCAATGACGGTGGTTCTGAATGTCGAAGGGCTGAATGTCAGCTTCCGTCAGGATGGCCGGGTGATCCCGGCGGTAAAGGGCGTGTCCTTTACCGTGGCCAAGGGCGAAACCGTGGCGCTGGTGGGCGAAAGCGGGTCAGGCAAGTCGGTCACGGCGCTGTCGACGGTGGGGCTTTTGTCGGACAACGCGCAGGTTTCGGGATCGGTCACCTATCTGGGCAAACAGATGATCGGCGCGTCCGAACGCGATTTGCGCCGGGTGCGCGGCAATGACATCAGCTTTATCTTCCAGGAGCCGATGACCAGCCTGAACCCCTTGCACTCGATCGAGCGGCAGATTTGCGAAAGCCTGTCCTTGCATCAGGGGCTGGAGGGCGAGGCCGCGCGGGCGCGGGCGCTGGCGCTGTTGGAAAAGGTGGGCATCCGCAACCCCGAGGATCGGCTGAGCGCCTATCCACACCAGTTGTCGGGCGGGCAGCGGCAGCGGGTGATGATCGCCATGGCGCTGGCCAATGGGCCGGAATTGCTGATTGCCGATGAACCGACCACCGCGCTGGACGTGACGGTGCCGGCGCAGATCCTAGACCTTCTGGCCGAGCTGAAGGTGGCCGAGGGGCTGTCGATGCTGTTCATCACCCATGATCTGAACATCGTTCGGCGGATTGCCGACAAGGTCTGCGTGATGAAGGGCGGCGAGATTGTCGAGGCGGGGCCGACGGCCGATGTCTTTGGCAATCCGCAGCATCCCTACACGCAAACCCTTCTGGCCGCCGAACCGAAGGGCCGCCCCGAACCCGTGGATGCCGAGGCCCCCGAGGTGATCGCGGCCGAGCATCTGAAGGTGTGGTTCCCGATCCAGAAAGGCTTTCTGCGCAAGACCGTGGGCCATGTGAAGGCGGTGAATGACGCCAGCCTGTCGGTGCGCGCCGGCGAAACGCTGGGGATCGTGGGCGAAAGCGGGTCGGGCAAGACCACGATCGCGCTGGCCCTGTTGCGGCTGATTGCCTCTGAAGGGCGCATCGCCCTTCTGGGGCGCGAGATTTCGGGGCTTCAGGGGCGGGCGCTGCGCGGCATCCGCCGCGATCTGCAGATCGTGTTCCAGGACCCCTTCGGCAGCCTGTCGCCGCGCATGACCGCCGAAGAGATCATTGCCGAAGGTCTGGGCATCCACGGCGTGGAGCCGGGCCGCAACCGCCGCGAGATGGTGGCCGAGATCATGACCGAGGTGGGTCTGGACCCCGAGACCATGACCCGCTACCCGCACGAGTTTTCCGGCGGTCAGCGCCAGCGCATCGCCATTGCCCGCGCCATGATCCTGCGGCCCAAGCTGGTGGTGCTGGACGAACCCACCAGCGCGCTGGACATGACGGTGCAGGTGCAGATCGTGGAGCTGTTGCGCCGGCTGCAGCGCAAATGGGGGCTGGCCTATATCTTCATCAGCCATGACCTGCGGGTGGTGCGGGCCTTGTCGCACAAGGTTCTGGTGATGAAGGAAGGCGACATTGTCGAGTCGGGCGCGGGCGGGGCGCTTTTCGCCGCGCCGCAAACCGACTACACTCGGGCGCTGTTTGCCGCAGCATTTGGAAAGATTGCATGAAGGTCTTGTTCGTCCACCAGAATTTCCCCGGCCAGTTCCTGCACCTTGCCCCCGAGCTGGAGCGGCGCGGCCACGAGGTGCGGGCGCTGACCGATGCCACGAATACCCGGCAGTTCAAGACGCATGCCTTCCGCTACAAGTATCAGGCCGCGCCGGTGGACCCGGCCGCCACCCGGCTGGGCCGCAACTACACCACGATGAGCGATCGCGGCGTGGTCGTGGCGCGGGCCTGCCTGCAACTGCGTCAGCAGGGCTATATGCCCGACGTGATCTTTGGCCATTCCGGTTGGGGCGAGACGCTGTTTCTGAAAGAGGTCTGGCCCGAGGCAAAGCTGATCGTCTATGCCGAGTTCTACTATCGCGGGCGCGGTGCCGATGTGGGCTTTGACCCCGAGTTCAACCCGCCCTCCTTTGATCAGGTGATGATCGCGCAGGGGCGCACCGCGCATCTGGGGCAGGCGCTCTTGCATGCCGATGCCGGGCTGTCGCCGACAAGGTGGCAGGCCTCGACCTATCCCGAAGTGCTGCGCGACCGCATCCGGGTGATCTTTGACGGCGTGGACACGGCAGTGATGCGCCCCGATGACGAGGCGCAGGTGACCCTGCCGAATGGCACGGTGCTGAAGGCTGGCGATGAGGTGCTGACCTTCGTCAACCGCAACCTTGAACCCTATCGCGGCTATCACATCTTCATGCGCGCCCTGCCGCAGGTGCTGAAGCAGCGGCCCGAGGCGCAGGTGGTGATCGTCGGCGGCGACGAGGTGAGCTATGGTGCCGCGCCCAAGGGGGCGAAGGGCTGGAAGGATGTGTTCCTGAACGAGGTGAAGGATCAGCTCGACCTCAGCCGCGTGCACTTTCTGGGCAAGGTGCCCTACCCGACCTTTGTCAACCTGATGCAGGTCAGCCGGGCGCATGCCTATCTGACCTATCCTTTCGTCCTGTCCTGGTCGATGCTGGAATCCATGTCGGCGGGGGCGCATGTGGTGGGGTCAGATACTGCCCCGGTGCGCGAGCTGATCCGCGATGGCGAGAACGGCACGCTGGTCGATTTCTTTGACGTCAAGGCGTGGTCGCGGGCGCTGACCAAGGCTCTGGCGCGGCCTGAGAAGTTTCTCGACATCCGGCGGGCGGCGCGGCAGACCATTCTGGAAGGCTATGACCTGCGGTCAACCTGCCTGCCCGCGATGGTGGACTATGTGGAACGGTTCGGGGTGTGATGGTGGGGGCGCCGGGCGTCAGCCCGACCCCATCCCCTTAAATCGCGGCCGAATGTTTGGCTTTTGACTGATCATAGGCGTCAAACGCCCGTGCGACCATCCGCGTCAGCGGTCGGGCGTGCGGCGGGATCGAGAGGCCGGTGTCATCGACGGTGACCATATCGCCAAAGGTGTCGACGGCAATTTGGAACATGGCTTGCAGCGCGTCGGGCGTTACGGCGTGATGCGACAGGATTTCCTCGC
>JALQYS010000128.1 GCA_023254015.1 Paracoccaceae bacterium | reverse complement strand
GCGGGTGCCGCTTTCGAAATCATCGCTGGAATAGGTGCCCATGAAGGGCATTTCCAGATGGGTATGCGGATCGATCCCCCCGGGCATCACATAGCAGCCGGTGGCATCCAGAACCGTATCGCCCTTCAGCCCCTTGCCGATCTCGGTGATGACACCGCCTTCGATCTTCACATCGGCCTCATAGGACAGGTCCGCCGTGACGATGGTGCCGTTCTTGATAACCGTGCTGGACATCGCTTTCTCCCTGGTGTCGCGCAGGCCTTCAGGCCGCGTCCTTTTCCTCGTCGCCCTCATCCGCCGGCAGTTCCTCGACTGCCATCGGCCTCAGGCGGGTTTCCAATTCCGTCTCGATCCGGGCAAGCGCCGCGCGGCGCTCCTCGGCTGTCATCTCGGGCCAGGGGGTGCCAGTAACGAACCCCGCCTCGGCCAGGGCCGCGAACATCGCCGGGCGCGAAGGCTCCAGATAGATCAGGTTGGGGTTGCGCCCCTTTTTCCCGGCATGAACCGAGACGGTCTGATCCAGCCGCAGCACCTTGCCGCCGATGAACCGCTCCAGATGGTCACAGATCTGGCCAAAGGCGGGCGAGCGGCGGCGCTGGATCACCGCCACCTTGCAGCCGTCCTGCGCCGCCATCGACAGAAGATGAAAGGGCGAGCCTTCGGTGCCGACGACATGGCTCGCGCCGCGGAACATGGCCACCTGGGCGCGCATCTTGTGATCTTCGGGCCGGATCACCTCATAGCCCGCTGCGGCAAACAGCGTCTCAAGGCTCTCTTCGCCAAGGATCCTGCCCCGCCGCGCGGGCTGGCCGGTGCGGGTGATGTAGAACCGCCGCCCCGCGCCTTCTGGCGCCACCTGCGCGAGGCGGTCGCGCAGAAAGGCCCGCGCCTCGGGCCGGCCGTTCAGCAAAGCGCCCGAGCCGAGGCCCTGTTCGGCCAGAACCAGCCGGTCCACTGTCACCGGCGCCTCCAGCACGGTCACCGGCGGCAGGCCCAAAAGCGCGGCCATCTGCGAGAACATCTTGCCGCATTGCCGGGCCTTGTCGAAGGGCCGGGCGAAGAACAAAAGGCCCGCTACATCTGTACGCCCGTCCAACGCCCAAAGCCGCCCCGTCCCCTCGCACAGCATATGGCCGAAATGGCCCGAAAGGATGCCACCGAAGAGATAGGTGCCGGGCAGATGCCGCTCGGCCGGGCGCGGGGCGGGAAAGACGTTGACCGGGGCCGCCGCATCGCCGGCAAAGCACAGGCTTTCGACCACGGGTTGCCCCTCTGCGAACACCCCGCAAGGCTGCGGCCGCTCCGGCCCCGCCGGCGGCACCAGCAAGGCCCCCGCCACCTCGCAAAGACGGCCGGCAAGCGGCAGCGTCGGGTCAAGAGGCAGGCTGTAGGTCATGGACAGCATCCCTTTTGCGGTCAGGCCACCACCTGTGCCACATCAAGCACCGCATGCAACAACACATCCGTCCCCGCCGCCGCCCATTCCGGGCTGATGCTCTCGGCCTCGTTGTGCGACAGGCCATCGACGCAGGGGCACATGATCATCACCGTGGGCGCCACGCGGTTGATCCAGCAGGCATCGTGCCCGGCACCGCTGACGATATCCATGTGCGACAGTCCCAGCTTTTCGGCCGATTGCCGCACGATCTTGACCAGACCGGGATCAAAGGTCACCGGGTCGAAATGGCCGACCTCTTCGATCGCACAGCCCAGACCCAGCTCTGCCGCCACCGCATGGGCCGCGCGCATCACCTCGGCCTTCATGGCATCCAGCTTGCCCTGTTCGGGGCTGCGGATGTCGACGGTGAACACCACCTTGCCGGGGATCACATTGCGCGAGTTCGGGAATACCTTGACCTGCCCCACAGCGCCCACCGCATTGGGCTGATGGCTCATGGCGATCTGATGCACCCGCTCGGTGATCCGCGCCATGCCAAGGCCCGCGTTGACCCGCATGTGCATCGGCGTGCTGCCCGTGTGGGCATCCTTGCCGGTCAACGTGATTTCCAGCCACCACAGGCCCTGCCCATGGGTGACAACGCCGATATCCTTGCCCTCGGCCTCAAGGATCGGGCCCTGCTCGATATGCAGCACGACACGGTCATGCGCCTGGCGCAAATCGACGGCATCATTGGCATCAAGGAAGCCACTGGCAACATCGAACGCGCCCAATGGCTGATCCGCGATGTGCCCGCCAGCTTTTCTGTTTATTCCGGGGATGACCCTACGGCCGTCGCCCTGATGTTGTGCGGCGGCAAAGGCAATGTGAGCGTCACGGCCAACATCGCGCCCCGACAAATGCACGAGCTTTGCAAAGCCGCCTTGTCTGGCGACGTTGCGCGCGCCATGGCGATTCAATT
>JALQYS010000123.1 GCA_023254015.1 Paracoccaceae bacterium | reverse complement strand
GGCGAGCTGTTCATGATTTCGCAGGGTGCGGGTGCCGGCTACGGCGACCTGCTGGAGCGTGACCCGGCCGGCGTCATCCGCGACATCGAGGAAGGCCTGATCTCGCAGGGCGTCGCCGAAAGCCGAGCGACGGTAGTCGTCGCCGCGGACGCGGGTCTCGACGACCGCGACACCGGACAGCACGTCGACACCCGGTCGCACCGTCGGCGTGGCGGTCGTGGCCTATCTGGGGGCCTGGGTGATTGGGCTTGGCCTGGCGGTGATGACGCTGTCGCGCCCCATGATCCTGCGCCAGATCGCCCGCCGGGGCGAAACAGATGGCATTGGGCACCGTCATTCCCTGCCGCAGGCAGCGTAATTCCCCCCGATACCAGCGGTAAAGCGCCCCGGCCCCGGTCTCGCCGCCCTTGCCCATGGTGCCGATCCAGAACCCGCCCTGCGGATCGGCACGCCCGTCATTGGACCGCGTCGCCGGGTTGTCGGGCTCCAGCGCCACCAGGCGGGTCTGGCGGCCGCTTTGCAGATCAAGGCGGAACAGGTCGGTTTCCGAGGCGATGAGCAGGCTGTCACGGTCGATCCAGCCGGCGGCGCTGACATGGCGGTCGAACTGCCAGGCGCGCGGGCCGTCGGCGTCGCGGCACAGCAGCCGGTTGGCCAGGATGTCGAACCAGAACAGGGCCTGCCGGCCGGGATGCCACAGCGCCCCTTCGCCCAGTTCGCAGGCGCGGTCGTCATGTACCCGGGGCTGGACAGGCATAAGGGCAGTCGTTGGAGCAGTCGGGGGGAGAGTCATGGTGCGGCTCCGTCGGCTGTGGGGGCGGGGGGAAAGAGCGTGTCGAAGTCCACCCGGTCGAACACGGTCAGCGCGCTGTCGCGGCTGGCGTTGCGGATGGCGATGCCACGGGCGGCGCAGACATCGCGCGCCCGGGTGTAGGACACCTCCAGCACATCAAGGTTGGGCTGGTGCCACAACTCGCCGGGCTGGCGATAGTCGGGGTGAAAATGGTTGCGCTCGCCCGCATCGACATAGACCCGGCCCAGCTTGCGGTCGGGCAGGTCATAGCGGTGGTCCACCCCGATCAGCACGATCTCGGTGCAGCCCATGTGCACGGCCATCTGGATCTGGCTGTAGACCACCGTCGATCCCCAGCGGATGCCATGGGCCAGATCGGTGCTGAACCCCGGAAAATCCGGGTCCGACAGCGGTTGTGCAAAGGAAAGCGGCGGCAGCAGCGGCACGAAGAGCGTATCGGCGTCATGATGGCCGAAATCGCGCATCTGTGCGGGGAAGATCTTGAACGACCCCTGCAGGGCCGCGATCTCGGCCTGGCAGTTGCGCAGCACCAGATGGTCCTCGACCGAGTAATAGGTCGGGCGCCAGCCGGTCTGGTCATAGGCGAGGAAGATCTTGTTTGAGCCGAAGGTGATCTCGCCGCGCAGCCGGTCCAGATCCGCGATCCGCAGGCTTGGCCCGTTGCCCACGATCACGCAGCGCCGCCCGGCGTGGACATTGCGCAGCGCCGAGAGCGCCAGGCGGTTGGGCCGTTCAAGGTCGGCGCGCACCCGGTCGGGGTTGCCCAGCCCGCGGATGTGCAGCGCACGCTCGCGCGCGTCGGCCTCGGCGGCCAGGGCCTGGGCCATCCGCGCTGCCGCCAGGGCCGCCTGACGCTGCAGCCCCAGCAGCACGCGGTCGGCTGCGGGCAGGTTCACGCCCGTTCCACTCTGGCCCGTTCCACTTTGGCCCGTTCTACTCTGGCCAGCCCCATCCTGACAGCGCCCGGCCCAGGCCAGTGGTCCGGCCAGCCCGCAAAGCGCCGCATCCAGGCCCTGTCCGGCGGCTGTCATCCGGGCCATCTGCCCCTGCAGGCGCCGCCGCAACCGCCAGCGCGCCAGCGGCCCCCGCGGTCTGACCGGCGAAAGGGGCGGAGCGGCCAGCGCGTCGAAAACGCGTTCGGCCCCGCCCAGCAAGGTCTCCATCCTGTCAAGCCGCCCGGCGGCCCGGTCCGTGGCGCCGGCCTGCAGGTCTGCCGTGACTGCCGCGGCATGGGCCGCAGCCAGCGCCGCCGCGCCCCGGTCGCGCAGTTGCAGCAAAAGCCCGGGCAGGGCATCGGCCGGCCACTCTGGCCGCGGAGGCGCCAAGTCGGGCATCGGAGTGGGGGCGGCCGGCAGACTGGCCGGGGCGATGGCAGGCCCCAGAGCCGCCGCAAGCTGCTCCGAGATCAGGGCCGGATCACGGTCAAGGCCGGGCCAGGGCAGCCCGCACCGCGCCAGATCGGCCAGGGACAGGCAGAGCCAGCCCTCTGTGCCCCGCGTCAGGCCGGGGGCGGCCAGATGAACGCCCGGCCGCAGGTAACGCAGCATCGCCTGCATCCGGTCAAGCGCCGCCGGACCCAGGGCCGCGCCCGCGGTTTGCAGGCAGACATGCTCTACGCCGGCGTCCAGACCCGGCCCGAAGGCCAGATGCCACAGCCCCGCCCCGAATCCGGTGCCGCGGGGGATCTCCAGCCGGACCGCGGGCGGCGCGTTGCCGTCGGCGCCCGGGGAACAAAGCGCCAGCCCGCCCTCTGGCAAGAGGGTCAGCAGGCACAGCCCCGGATGGGGCCGGACCGTCGGTGCCCCGCTGATGAAGCGCAAATCAAACTCGGCATCGGCAGACTGTTCCACCAGTTCGGGGCGGATATGACCCGAATGATCCTCCAGCCGCAGCGGCGGGGTATAGGTCGATCCGGGCTGGCCGTCCTCGGGCGGGCCCAGCTCTGCCAGTACCCGCGCCGGACCATCGAGCGGATGATGGTGCAAGCGCACCCGCGCAGAGCCCCGGTGCAGCCGCAGCTCCACGCCGAAATCGTAAAGCGCCGTCGCCGCCTGCCAGCCGGACAGGTCGAACACCTGGTCCGGCCTGTCAGTCCGGTCCCATATCTGCAGCGTCTGCATCATGGCGGCGATCCGTCAAGGCTCACGAGGCAAGATGCCGGAACAGGTTTTCCAGCGTATTGGCATGCACCGCCTCGATCGCCTGCACCGTGCTGTTGGCATTGTGGCTGGACACCACCACCGCCTCTTCGGCCAGCAGCGGATGATCGGCCGGCACGGGTTCGGTTTCAAAGACATCCAGCGCCGCCGCGCTGACCTTGCCTGCGCGCAGTGCGGCCAGCAGGGCGTCTTCGTCGATCAGCCCGCCGCGCGCCACGTTCACCACCATCACATCGTCGCGCATCGCCGCGAAGGCGGCCGCATCCAGCAGGTGATAGTTCTGCGCCGTCAGGTTGCAGCACAGGCAGATCACATCGGCCCGGGCCAGCAGGGCGGGGAAATCGACCAGTTCGGTGCCGTCGGGGGCGGCGGTCTGATAGGGGTCATGGGCGATGACGGTCATGCCAAGCCCGCGCGCGCGCTGGCCCACGCCCTGACCGATGGCACCATAGCCGATCACCCCCATCGTACGCCCGGTCAGGCCCAGATAGCGCCCCTTCGGCCAAAGCCCGGCCCGCACCCGCCGGTCGTTCAGCGCGATGCGGCGGCTGGCGGCCAGCAGCAGGCCGATGGCATATTCGCCCACCGCGTCGCGGAAGGCGCCGGGGGAATTGCACACCGGCACCCCCAGCTCGCGCGCCGCCGCAAGGTCGATGGAATCCACCCCCGTGCCCCATTTCGAGATGACCTTCAGCCGCGGCAGGAAGGCCTCGATCACGGTGCGGGTGATGCGGTCGTCGCCCGCCAGCCAGCCATCCACCGTGCCGGCATGCGACAGGCATTGCGCCTCGTCCATGAACTGGTTGACCACGGGCCAGACCGGCTCGACCCCCCGCGCGCGCAAGAGCGCGTCAAAGCGGTCGCGCTCGTTCAGCATCATGATGTTGGAGACCAGAACCTTCATGCCGCGCCGCCTTCGCCCTTGGCCAGAACGCCCATCAGCGCCTCGGCAATGTCCAGATCAAGCTGGGTCTTGATGACATGGCCCGAGATCGGGTTGACCGGATAAAAGCCGATCGACCCGTTGTAGGTGCCGATCTGCCCGGCCTCGACGGCCGCCACATAGGGGGCGGCGCGCCAGCCGGTGATCGACCAGGTGATGCGCTGGGTCGGGATCAGTTCCTGCGAGTTGGTCTTTTGCGAGAAGCTGAAGTTCACCGGCTGGTTCTTGTAGGCGACCTCGATCTTGTCCTCGATACAGGCCAGCATCACGTCATGTTCCGAGGCGAGGAAGGCCTTGACGAAGGCGCCCACCTCATCGGCGGTCAGCAGCGGCGCGATGGAATGGACCTGGAACAGCACGTCGCAGTCGACATTCTTCAGGAAGTCGTAGACGAACTGTTCCGACGTGGCGACCGAATTGCCCAGTTCTGCCGGGCGCTGGTAGAACTTCACCCCGTATTCGGCGGCGAAGGGCGCGAATTCGGCATCTTCGGAATTGATGTAGATCTCGTCGAAACAGCCGGCCCTGAGGCATTTCTCGACCGCATGGGTGATGAGCGGGCGGCCCGCCAGCGGGGCAAGGTTCTTTTTCTTCAGGCGCTGGCTGCCCATGCGGGCGGGGATCATGGCGACGGTCTTCATGCGGCGGGACTCCGGTCTTGGGGCGGGCAGGATGCGGCCAGAAGGCTGGCCAGGGTATCGAATTGTCCGGGTGGGGCGCAAAGGCTGAACTGCTCGGCCTCGGCCCGCGGGGCGGGGCCGGGGGCATAGCGGCCATAGACCAGGCCGGCCTCTTGCGCAATCAGCGCCCCGGCCAGATCGTCCCAGGCGCGGGCCTCGCGGCTGGCCACGAACCCCAGATGCCCCGAGGCGGCATGGCACAGGTGCAGCGCCTGGCTGCCAAGATTGCGCAGTTTGGCCCCGGCAAGGATCTGGCCAAGCGCCCCGGGCGCCCGCGCCGCCAGATCGGCCAGCAGCCCCGAACTGAGCACCCCCAGCCGCGCGGCATGGGCGCGCGGGCGCAGCGGCGCATTGTCCAAGAAGGCCCCGCCACCGGCCAGCGCCGACCAGGTCCGGTCATGGGCAATGTCATGCACCGCCGACAGCACGGGCCGGCCCGCCTCCAGCAGGACCACCGCCACGGCATAGGCCGGCAGACCGGCGACGAAATTCACCGTCCCGTCCAGCGGATCGACCAGCCAGACATGGCGGCAGGCCGGATCGGCGGCGGCGTAATCCTCTTCGCCGGTCACCACCGATCCGGGCAGCAGGGCCGCCAGATCGGCCGTCAGCCGGGCCTGCATCGCAAAATCGAGCGAGGTCACCAGATCCAGCCCGTCCTGCCCCTTGGCCTGCACCTCGGGCGGGGCGACAAAGATTTCGGCCACCGCCCGGCGCAGGCAGGCACAGAGCGCCTGCCGCAGGGCCTGCGGCTCTGTCATGGCCTGCGCCATGGTCAGAACTTCCGCTGTCCCAGCAGGGATTGGTCCATGTGGCTCAGCCGCAGATACTGGGTGATGATATGGATGAGGCCCATGTGCACATCCTCGACCACGCCGTAATTCTGCGCATCGACATGCAGGTTCACCGTGGCCATGCCGCGCGACCGCCCGCCGCCGAACCCGGTGAAGGAGATGCTGTCCAGCCCCAGTTCCGCCGCCACTTCCAGCGCGCGCACCACGTTCGGCGAATTGCCCGAGGAGCTGACGGTCCAGACCAGATCACCGGGCCGGGCCATGGATTGCAGCTGATAGGCAAAGACCTCGTCATAGGAGATGTCATTGGCCAGTGCCGAGTTCATCTCGGTATGGGCGGCCAGCGACATCACCCGCGGCATCAGCTGGGTGTCGGTGCGCACGCATTTCAGGAAATCGCACAGCGAATGGTTGGCAATCCCGGCCGAGCCGCCGTTGCCGCAGATGTAGATGAAGCTGCCCCGGTCGATCGTGGCCTTCACAAGGGCGGCCGCGCGGTCGATCGCGGCGGGGTCCAGCGTGGCGGCCGCGCGGGTCACCTGGTCGAAGTAGGCGGTGGCAAAGCTGCCGCAATCGGAAAACGGGGTCACCGGAAACAATTGGGTCATGATCTTGGTCCTTGCAGGGAAAGAGAGGTCAGCAAACACGCAGCACAAAGCGCATCACCCCTGACCGCAGGCTGCGCTGCAGCAGCAGTTGCAGGTCTTGCAGGCGGTCGCGGTTGGCGTTGCGGAAAAAACCGGACCAGAAGGGCACTTCCACCCCGTCCATTTCGGTGAAATAGCGCTGCAGCAGCACCGTATCCAGCCGCCCGGGGGTCGAGATCTCCAGGCAGTCGAAGCCGCTGCGCCGGGCCAGCGCCGAGAAACCGCGCACCGAGAAGATGGTCAGCCGGTCCAGTGGCACGAAGCTGGGCGAATCCGCGCCCAGAATCTCGTATTCCAGCCCGTCGGCGCAGGAGCTGGACAGGAACACCAGCCCCCCCGGCGGCAGGCCGGCGCGCAGCACCGCCAGCAGCGCCTGCGGATCGGCGCAGCGGTCAAGCTCGGACTGCACCAGCACCGCCTCGGGCCGCTCGCTGTCCAGCGCGCGGGCCAGATCGGCAAAGGGCGGATCGCCCGGCGTGCCGGGATCAAGCGGCAGATGTGTCCAGCGCAGTCCGTCGTCGCCCAGCCGGTCGGCGGTTTCGCTCCAGTGGGCGGCATGCGAGGCAAAGCGGTAATCCAGAACATGCGACAAGCCCCGGCTGGCATAACGCGGCGCCGAAAGGCGCAGCCAGTTCAGGATCGAGACATATTCGGCCTCGCGCAGCGCCATGGCGGCCGTGCCGTCGCGCGCCAGCAGATCGGCCGCCTCGTTGTGGCGCAGCCCGTCCAGCCGGTGCTGGGGCGGAACGCGGGTGGCGTGGATCGTGTTGCAGGTCGAACAGCGCCGGAAGGGCAGGGGGCTGCGGGTAAAGTTGCTGGCCGGGCCGGGGGTGCCGCAGGCCGGGCAGACACGCTCCTGCCAGGTCAGGCCCTCTTCCAGCAGCAGATCGGCCAGTGCCTTGTTGCGCTGCAGCCGGTGCAGCTCGCCGCGCCGTCCGGTGATGGCGCCGATGTCGGGCAGGTTGTCCAGAAAGACCGGGGTCAGCATCAGCGCACCTCCGCAGGCGCGCCCTGCGGCGCGGCCGGTTGCGACCATGAGGGATCGGCGGCATAGATCCGCTCGACCAGGGTCATCACATCCATCGCCTGTTGCGAGGTGCCATAGCGCACCGGATGGCCCAGCATGATGGCGTCGTGGAATTCGGCGATTTCCTTGTCCCAGGACCGGTCCTCGGTAAAGCGGATCTCCTGGCATTCCGGATTGGGCAGCGGCGCCCCGTCCGGCCCCATGCGGTTGAGCGCGACGGTCAGCACCTCGGTGCCATAGGTGCCCGAGGCCGACAGGATGCCATCGACCGACAGGAAGCCGCGCTGAAGATAAAGCTCCAGCTTGAACAGGTGCCGCCATTGCGTCGCCGAGGAATGCAGGTTGGCCACCACGCCCGAGGGCGAGGTCATCAGCGCGAAGGCATTGTCCTCGACCGGCACGCCGGTCCAGAACTTGCGCTGCACCACCGATTTCACCGTCTCGAAACTGCCGGCGAACATCAGGAACAGATCCAGCATGTGGATGCCCTGATCAATCAGGATGCCGCCGCCCGACAGCGCCGGATCGTTGCGCCAGTTGGCGGCGTAATTGGTGCCGCCCGCCTTGCCGTAGACGCCGCGCATGAAATAAAGCTCGCCCAGCGTTCCGGCCTCGATCAGGTGGCGGGCCTCTTCGATCGCGTCATGGAACCGGTGGTTGAAGCCGAATTTCAGCACCCGCCCCGGATTGGCCGCCTCGGCCGCCATCATCCGCGCCACATCGCCCGAATGCCGCCCCGGCGGCTTTTCCGAGAACACATGCTTGCCGCGGTTCAGCGCCTCGCAGACCACATCGGGAATGAAGCGGTTGGGAACGCAGCAGATGATGACATCGGGATCGTAGTCGTAGACCTCATGGGGATGGGCCACGAGGGGGATGCCGATATCGGAGCCGGTCCGGGTGTCGCAGGCCGCGACCACCTTGAAACCGCCATGACGTTCCATCGCGCGATGGCGGATTTCCCCCATCTTTCCATAGCCAATAATGGCGGCTTTCAGGGTCATGCAAATACTTTCTCTGCTCCGCTCAAGAAAAAGGTATCGACATTTGAGAAAAAGGTGTCGAATCATACTTTCGTGGGAGGTGTTATGGCCAAGCAATGCCGAATTGGCAATCGTCCCCCCCCCGCCGCGGTTGGCCGGATGGGCCCGATTCGGGGTCGTGTCACGGAAGTGGTGGAAATTTGAAGGCGGCGTAACCTCCGGGTGAGCATCCATCCACACAACCGGCGGGGGCAAACGCCAGGGAGATCACGCCATGAACCAGATTACTGGCACTTCGAGCTTTTCGCTACTGGCCAGGGAGGCCGGTTTCGATCCGATCGAGGAGCGGCTGCGGACCAACGTCCGCGCGACCATCGAAGCCGTATTCGAGGAGGAACTGGCCGCCTTCGTTATGATCGGGGCACCGGTCCTGCGAAAGGCTATCGCCACGGGCACCGCGAACGGCAACTCACCGGCACCTTCGGAACCGAGACGGTCCGCAGGCCGCAGGCCCAGATTGAGAATGAGACTGGCAAGGTGACCGAATGGCGCTCGAAGGCGCTGCCCTGCGCCGAGACCGTGCCGATGCTGCTCTGGGCGCCCCTCGCTTCCGGCCAGATCCAGATGCGAAAGGTCGACGGCTGGGAGATGCTCTCTCAGCCCATCGAACCGATCCCTCTTGACCTCGCCGCCTGAAAAACCGAGCCTCTACATGCCCGGAGCGCGCCGCCAGGGAATTTCCAAAGCATTCGCGATACGACCCTATTCGGCCGGGGGCAGATCGGCCGCAGTCAGCTTCAGGGTTTTCGGCCAGAAGCCGGGATCGGTCAGTTCCTGATAGCCTGACTGCCATCGGCTGCGCAGCTGGGGATAGGTGAACCAGACGCGCAGCATCGCGCGCAGGACCGGCAGGCTTGTCCGCCAGGCCTGCCGCTTGGAGTGGCGCACGGTATAGCTTTTCTTGCCGTCGGCCGTGACATAGGTG
>JALQYS010000592.1 GCA_023254015.1 Paracoccaceae bacterium | reverse complement strand
CCAGCGTTCGGAATTCATGTGCCTTGTGGCCACAGGCATCAACCGGGCCACGCCCAATTCCACGGCCTTTTCCACGACACAGGCGGTGCGATCTTTTTTTACCGGGGCGAACATCAGCCACAGATCGGGCGGCATGACCTGCGGCGCGGTCTGGGCCTGGCAAATGGCAATACCTTGGCGTTTTCCGGCCTCGGCCACCTCGGCCTGCCATTCGCCATCGCGGCCATTGAACAGGGCCACGCTGGCGCCTTTGCCCAGCCGCATGACGTTAAAGAGATAATTCGCAGCCTCGGCCCCAAGGGCCACGGCTTGCCCCGCGCCCAGAGGCTGATCTACAAACAGGCGAACCTTTGGCTTTTCCATGGAGCGACCCTATGACCGACCGCCAAGAAATGCCAGAGGCGCCCGCACAAGTCGCAGATGCGCCCAAGGACAACTGGGTGGACCGCTTCGCGCCGGCACGGGCGATTCCCTACCTGCGCCTCAGCCGAGCCGACCGGCCGATCGGCACATGGCTTTTGTATATCCCCTGCCTGTGGGGCGTGGCGCTGGCGGCCATGGGCGACGGGTTCCGTCTTTGGGATCTGTGGATCGCGCTGTCCTGCGGGATCGGCGCCTTCCTGATGCGGGGGGCGGGCTGCACCTGGAACGACATCACCGACCGCGATTTTGACGGGCAGGTGGCGCGCACCCGGTCGCGGCCGATCCCCTCGGGGCAGGTTACGGTGAAACAGGCGCTGGTCTGGATGGCGGTGCAGGCGCTGGTCGCGGCGCTTGTGCTGTTCAGCTACAACCTTCTTGCGATTCTTCTCGGCATCGCCTCGCTGGTGCTGGTGGTGATCTATCCCTTCGCCAAACGCTTTACCTGGTGGCCGCAGGTCGTTCTGGGGCTGGCCTTCAACTGGGGCGCGGTGCTGGCCTTTGCGGCGCATGCGGGCACGGTGGGGCTGAATGCGGTGCTGCTTTATGCAGCGGGGATCGCCTGGACGCTTTATTACGACACGATCTATGCCCATCAGGACAAGGAAGATGACGCGCTGATCGGGGTGAAATCCACCGCGCGGCTGTTTCAGGATCGCGCCCGCCCCGCGCTTTGGGCCTTTCTGGGGCTGACGCTGGTGCTGGCATCGCTGGCCATCGTCGCCACGCCGATGGCCAACCTCTGGCAGGCGCTTCTGGGGCTGGCGGGGGTTTGGGCCTTTGGCTGGCACATGGTCTGGCAGATGCGGCGGCTTGATGTGGACAACCCGGCCTCCTGCCTTGCCATGTTCCGCGCCAATCGTGACGCGGGCCTGATTCTTGCGCTGTTTCTTGCCGTTGCGGCGTTCCTTTGATTGAACAACGGCCAGCCGGATCGTAAGAGCAGGGCACAGCCTGTCGTTCTGTGAAGGATGTGACGTCCCCTTGGTAAGACTTCCCGCCCTGCCCATGCGTCTGACACCCGGTCTTGCCACGGCAGCGGCCTTTCTGGCGGCTGCCCTTGTGGCGGTGCTGTTTTCCTGGGCGGCGGTTCTGCTGATGGAGCGGCTGTCCGAGCGGGCGGTCCGCTCGCGGCTTTTGACCGAGGGGATCACCTTCGCCACGGTCGATGCCGACGGCCTGCGGTTGATGCTGATCGGCACGGCCCCGAACGAGGCGGCGCGCTATCGGGCGCTGAACGTCGCGGGGGCGGTGGTCGATTCGTCCCGCTTGCGCGACATGATGGAGGTCACGCCCGCCCGCGCCGTCGAGGCGCCGCGCTTTTCGCTGGAAATCCTGCGTAACGATGATGGTATCCAGCTGATCGGCCTTCTGCCCGAAGGCGAGATCAAGGACATCCTTCTGGCCGAGGTCGAGGCCCTGCAACCTGACAAGGAGATGCAGGACATGCTGGAGACCGCCGCCTATGCCCCGCCCGAAACCTGGGGCCCCGCGCTGGATTTCGCGCGCAAGGCGCTGGCGCTCTTGCCGCGATCGAAGATCACCGTCGATGCTACATCGGTGACGATCACTGCCATCGCCGGTTCGGAAAGCGAAAAGCGCAGCTTTGAGGCCAGCCTTGCTCAGAACCAGCCGCCGGGCGTGCGGGTCAGCTTTGACATTTCCGCGCCCCGGCCCGTCATCACCCCCTTTACCCTGCGCTTCGTGATCGACGATCAGGGCGCGCGCTTTGACGCCTGTTCGGCCGATACCGAAAAGGCGCGCCTGCGCATCCTGGCGGCCGCGACCGAGGCGGGGGCCGCGGGGCGGCAGACCTGCGTCATCGGTCTGGGCGTGCCCAGCCCTTCCTGGGCCGAGGCGGCGGAAACCGGGATCAGGGCGGTTGCGCAGCTCAAGGCCGCGACCATCACCTTCAAGGATGCCGACGTGACGCTGCAGGCCGCCGCTTCGGTGCCGCAGGCCGAGTTTGACCGCGTGGTCGGCGATCTGGAGGCCACCTTGCCGGGCGTGTTCTCGCTTGAGGCCACGCTGGACAAGGCCGAGAACGCAACTCAGGGGCCCGCCGAATTCAACGCCGTGCTGATGCCCGAAACCGGCAAGGTAGAGCTGCGCGGCCGTCTGGCCGACGAATTGCAGCGCAGCGCCGTCGACAGCTTTGCCAAGGCGGCTTTCGGCAGCACCAATGTCTATCAGGCCACCCGGCTTGACCCGGATCTGCCCGAAGGCTGGCCGGTGCGGGTGCTGGCGGGGCTGCAGGCCCTGTCGGAGCTGGAACACGGGACGCTTCTGGTGCGCGCCGACACGGTCGAGGTCAAGGGCGTGACCGGATCGCAGACCGGCCGCGCGCGCATCGCGCAGATCCTGTCGGACAAGCTCGGACAGGGCAAGACCTACAAGGTCAGCGTCGCCTATGACGCCGAGCTGGACCCGCTGGCGGCCCTGCCCACGCCCGAGGACTGCGTCGCCGGGGTGACAGAGGTTCTGGCCCGCCAGAAGATTGCCTTCCCGCCCGGTTCGGCCGAAATCGACGCCGCGGCTGATCCGGTGATGGCCGCGCTGGCCAAGGCGCTGGCCCGCTGCGGCGGCGTGCGGATGGAAATCGGCGGCCACACCGATTCCCAGGGCTCGGAAGAGGGCAACCGCGCCCTGAGCCAGGCACGCGCCGAGGCGGTTCTGGTCGCCCTGCAGGGCCGGCAGGTAGATGTCAGCGGTCTGACCGCCAAGGGTTATGGCGAAAGCGTGCCGATCGCCGACAACCAGACCGAGGCGGGACGCGAAGCCAACCGGCGGATCGAGTTCACCTTGGTCGGCACGGGCAAGCGCACCGCCGCAGATGCCGCCACGCCGGGCGCCGAGACCGGAGCCCCCGGCCCCGACGCAAAGCCAGCCACAGCCAGCGGCCCCGATTTCTCGGCCGACACCAGCCCCTCCGTGGCGCCCACGAAAAAGACCAGACGGCCGAAACGCCGCCCCGATGCCGGCGAATAAGCGCAAGGGACACGCATGAACCGCACCGAATTCATCATCGCCACGGCCTTCATCCTGCTTGCCTTCGCGACACGGGGATGGATGGCGTTCCCGATCATGGTCCTGCTTGCTTCGGGTGGCATCGGAATGCCGGCGCTGCAAGCAATGT
>JALQYS010000365.1 GCA_023254015.1 Paracoccaceae bacterium | reverse complement strand
AACCATGTCGCGATCACACGGCACGTGGAGGCCGCGCTGAAGGTCTTCGTCGGCACAGCCTTCAACGGGGCGGGTCAATGACCTGGTTCGTCCGGATCACCGGGTTCCCGGAGGGGGCTTATCCGGAGACGCAAGCCCGGTTGCGGGTTGAGAACGGTCGTCTTGTCCCGGAAAGCGGCGGGTCGGGGATTGCGGTGGGGGAGCTGGAGCTTGTCTCACTTGACGCCCTCAGGGACCGGGCCCGCGACGTGACCGTCCCGGGTCGTCTCAGCCTTGGCATCGTCGAGGGGGACGTGCGCCGGATGCATATTGAGCCTGAGAACGCGGGCGCGGTGTTCCAGGTCGCCTCGCAGTTCAACCTGCTCGAGATGACCGGACCCTCGGTCACCCCCGAACACGGGGTGACCGGCTACGCGCATGACCACACCCAGGGGCCCGCATGCGCCATCGCGGCCGGGGCTGGGACGATCTGGCGCAACTACCTGGCCCCGGTCGGGGATCGGATTGGGCAGACGGCTGATCGCCAGTTCGACGGGCTCGCGGGTGTAGCGCGTCAACCATTTTGTCCGTGCGCGACAACCACCTTGGCCGGTTCCTGGCCGATGGGGTTGGCGTAGATTGAGGTGTGTGGTTCAGATTTCTCCTTCGGTTTGGTTGTCGTTGTTGGTTGTCGGCGGCGCTTGATCCTTGGCCAACTTGCTGGCGACCGCGGTGCGTTTTCGGAAGCTCTCGGCATTCATCTCGAGGATTGTGGCATGGTGGACGAGCCGGTCGATCGCGGCGACGGTCATGGCTTTGTCCGGGAAGATCTGATCCCAGCCGCTGAAGGGTTGGTTGGCGGCGATGGCGATGCTGCGGTATTCGTAGCGCCTTGCGATCAGTTCGAAGAGGACGCCAGTTTCGGCCTGGTCCTTGTGGGCATAGGTGATATCGTCGAGGATGATGAGGTCGAAGCGGTCCAGCTTGGCCAAGGCGGCTTCGAGGACAAGATCGCGGCGAGCGACCTGAAGCTTTTGCACCAGGTCGCTGGTGCGGGCGTAAAAGACGCGGTGTCCGGCTTCGACCAAGGCATGGCCGATGGCGCACAGAACATGAGTTTTGCCGGTGCCAGAGTTGCCGATGGCGATGAGGTTGCCGCCGCCGTCCAGCCAATCACCGGCAGCGAGGGCTGCGACCCGGGCGCGCGGCAAAGATGGCAGGGCCTTGAAGTCGAAAGTGGCCAAGGTCTTGCCTGTCGGCAATTGCGCCTCGGTCAGATGGCGGCGGATGCGGCGCATGTCGCGCTCCGCCAGCTCATATTCCGCCAGAACGGCGAGGAAACGGGCGGCTGGCCAGCCTTCGGTGTCTGCCCGGGACGCGATCTCCTGCCAGAGCTTGTGGAAGCTGGGCAGGCGCAGAGCGGTCAACATGCTGGGCAGGGTGTGGATGTCGATCTCGCGGGCGGTCATGCGGTGCCCCCCAGAAGAGCATCGAAGCTGGCGAGGGATGGGTGGTCCACGGGAACATCTGTGGGCAATGTCATGTGCCTTGGCATCAGCCGCAGCGTCAGGGTGTCGGGGTCTGGTAGGATCCCGACGGTAAGGTCTGCGGCCAGAAGATGCGCCAGTTCCGCCTCACAGGCCCGCTCGTGCGCGATGAACAGCAGATCGACCATGCGGCGGCAGGCATCCCGGCGCGGCAGGTCGCGTTGCAGGACCTTCCAGGCTTCCGAATATTCAGTGCGGGGAAACAGGTTGTCGCGGTAGACCGAGTTGCACAGGGCCTGCGGCTTGCGGCGCAGGGCATGGATGACATGGTGGTAGTTGACGACATGAACGCGGTGCCCGTCATCCCGCCCGCGCGCCCGGGGATGGTGAACGACGAGCGTGGTGCCCAGGTAGGCTTCGATGCGGTCGTCATAGACATGCACCCGCAGACGCTGACCGATCAGCTGTGATGGCGCGCTGTAAAAGACGCTCTTGACCAGAAAGCCACCGGTCCGGGTGACGGGAACAACCGTCTCGGTGAAGTCGGTGGTGCGGCGTGCAGGCAAGGGTTTCAGATGCCCCCGCTCTACCAGAACGGCGTCGGCCCGCTGTCGGTTGCGTCGGGCCACCAAGAGATCCACGAAGCGCCGGTAATCGGCGATGGAAGCGAAGTCGCGGTTGCCGCGCAGGATCAGCGCCTGTGCAATGGCGGCCTTGAGATGCCGGTTTTGCGATTCCACCGCACCGTTCTCGTGGGCCTCACCCCGGTTGTTGCGGCTCGCCTCCATGCCGTAGTGGCCGACAAAGGCCTCATAACGCAGGGTAATGTCCTCACGCTGGTCAGCGGTCAGGTTGCGGAAAGCGGCAGACAGGCTGTCGGTGCGGTGGTTGTGCGGAACACCACCCAGCGCCCAAAGAGCCTGTTGCAGGTTCTCGGCCAAAGCCGTGAAGCTCTCCCCGCCCAGAACCACACCGACATGTTCCCAGCGGCTGTAGACCATGACGAAGTGATAAAGAAGATGCGGGAACGGCTGCCCCGCGATCATTACGCCCAAATCATCGGCATGGGTGAAGTCTGACTGCGCCATATAGCCAGGCTCAGGCGATTGACGGAAGATGATGTCCCGCTCGGGCCCATTCAGCGCCCGCCACTGCCGTATCCGCCGCTCCAGAGTCCGGCGGATGCGATCGTCGGGGAAGGCCAACGGGTGTAGACTTTGCAGATGACGCAAGAGGGTGACCGCCTGAAGCGTGCTGTCCTTGGCCAGTAAAGGGAGCAGATCAGCTTCCCAATAGCCTTCAAGTGGGTCCGCGACGGTGCGCCCATGCGCGATCTTGCGGTTGGATGGCAGCGTCGGATCGGCGTCAATGCGGCGGGCTGTGCGTTCGCTGAACCCGGCGCGCGCGGCCGCGGTTCGCTGACTGTAGGTCTGGAGGTCTGACATATAAAGTCTCACTTGCTGGTCGGTGATGGGTTTGTAGGCCAACCCGGATCCTCCGTTGGACGGCAGAAGAACCCGGCTTACCAACCCGCAGCGACCAGTACCTAACCCGAAAAACTATGAGGCCGGTGGGACTGCCCTCCAGACGGGCATGCCCGTCTTCCGTTCAGCCCCACCGGCCAAGGTGGTTGTCGCAACCGGCCATGGTGGTTGTCGCTCAACAGTTCATAAAGGGGAAACTCCTTTTTCTGTAGCAGGGTATCGGGACGGGTGGCCGTCCTTGCAGCGTAGGCGCTGCCCGGTTTCCGCTACGACATCCTCCCCGGGGAACGGGGCTGCTGATCGTGCGGAAGTTGAACGGTTTCGCCGCCGCTGAAGCGGCTTCTCAACCGGAAAGCGGGCGGTAGGTCGAGGGAGAAGGGTCCCGGTTTTAAGCGTCAAATTTGTGGCCGGCTCGCGAGGCTCCCCTACCGGTTGGAGCGGCGCATGTTCAACGGCAACGTGAACGTCAGACGCCAGACGTTTAGTCGGAATCTCGGCCATCTGGCGAACCGCCTCGATCCGCTCTGCCAGCAGATGTTCACCCAGATGAAAGACGCCCACATGGTGCATATGGACGAAACCCCGGTTCGCGTTCTCGCTCCGGGCAAAGGCAAATGCGATACTGGCCAGTTCTGGGTAATCTGCCATGACGAACGTTCCTGGAACCCCGACGCAAAACCGGCCGTGTTTTATCACTATGCACCGTCCCGCGAGGGCCGTGTCGCCGAAGAACTGCTTTCCGGCGCTTCGAGCAAGTATCGTAAGCGGGAAGCTGAGGCCGTTCAGGTCCGGTAGTTCCAGGGCATGAGGGCGTCGATTTCGGCGCTCGGCCATTGGTTGGCGATGCGCTCGAGGGTCTGTGTCAGCCACGCAGTTGGATCGACGTTGTTCATCCTGCATGTCTGCAGAAGGGTTGCGATGGTGGCCCATGTGCGGCCACCGCCGTCCGATCCGGCGAAGAGGCTGTTCTTGCGGGTGATGGTCTGTGGCCTGATGGCGCGCTCGACGATGTTGGAGTCGATCTCGATGCGGCCGTCGTGCAGGAAGCGCGTGAGCCCCTCCCAACGTGACAGGGCATAGCGGATCGCTTCAGCAAGCTTGGTCTTCTGGCTGATGAGCGAGAGTTTTTCCGTAAGCCACGGCTTGAGGGCGTTGGTGATGGGGCGGCTCTTCTCCTGGCGGATGACACAGCGTTCATCGGCACTCAGCCCGCGGATCTCCGTCTCGATCCGGTAGAGCGCGGCGAGACGTTCCAGGACCTCGCTGGCAATGGGTGCGGGACCTGCGGCGGCCA
>JALQYS010000284.1 GCA_023254015.1 Paracoccaceae bacterium | reverse complement strand
CATCTCGGATGAGGTGTTCAACGTGGTGGCCGAAGGGGGCGAGCTGTTCCACGGCTATACCTATTCCGGCCATCCGGTGGCCTCGGCTGTGGCGCTGGAAAACCTGCGGATCATTCAGGAAGAAGGCATCGTCGAACATGTGCGCGACGTGGCCCACCCCTATCTGAAGGCCAAATGGGATGCGCTGACCGACCATCCGATGGTGGGCGAGGCCAAGCTGGTCGGTCTGATGGGCTCGATCGCGCTGACCCCGAACAAGGAAAAGCGCGCCAAGTTCGCGTCCGAGGCTGGCACCGTGGGCTACAAGACCCGCGAGCGTTGCTTTGCCAACAATCTGGTGATGCGCCACGTCGGCGACCGCATGATCATCGCCCCGCCGCTGGTCATCACCCCCGAGGAAATCGACATCCTGATCGAGCGCGCCAAGAAGTCGCTGGATGAGGCCTACAAGATCGTCAAGGACGAAGGGCTGTTCGTCGCGGGCTGAGCCCGCAGCGGCAGAAGGAACCGGGGGCGGCCGAAGGGCCGCCCTTTTTCATGCCTGCGGGCCGTCCGGCCGGGTCCAGACCCAGCTGCCCATGACAATCAGCACCAGCGCCTGCACCGCCAGGACCCGCCAGCCGACGCCCAGAGCCAGGCTCAGCCCCAGGGCCGCCGCCATCGCTGTGACCGCCAGACGCTTGGCCCGCGGATTGATGGCGCGGTGGTCCCGCCAGTCCCGGATCGCCGGGCCGAAAAGCCGATGGTTCAGCAGCCAGTCATGCAGGCGGGGCGAGGATTTGGCAAAGGCCGCCGCGGCCAGGATCATGAAGGGCGTGGTCGGCAACAGCGGCAGCACCAGCCCCACGGCTCCCAGGGCAAGGGCCGTCAGGCCAAGAGTGATCCAGAACAGGCGCATGGGGCAGGGCCATCGGTTGCGGCACCCATAGCTAGCGCGGGCCAGCCCCGGCGGCCAGCCCATCCGCGGCGATTCCGCCCACCCTTTCCTTTTTCTTCCCCACAGCCTATAGCAAAGAGACCGGCGGGATGCCCCCGCGCCCCTGTTTTCGAAAGGCCGCCCATGCGGACCATCACCACGACCGAAGACCTCGCCCAATTCTGCGAGGCCGCCAAGGCCGCCCCTTACGTCACCATCGACACCGAATTCCTGCGCGAACGCACCTATTGGTCAAAGCTGTGCCTGATCCAGATGGCCCTTCCGGGCAAGGACGGCGAGGCTGTGCTGATCGACCCGATCATCGGCTCTGACATGTCGATGGACCCGCTTTACGACCTGTTCCGCCACACGGCGACGGTCAAGGTTTTTCACGCGGCCCGGCAGGATCTGGAAATCTTCTTTGTCGAAGGCAAGGTGTTTCCCGAACCCCTGTTCGACACGCAGGTGGCCGCCATGGTCTGCGGCTTTGGCGAGCAGGTCGGCTATGAGACGCTGGTCAAGAAGATCGCCAAGGAAAATCTGGACAAGACCAGCCGCTTTACCGATTGGTCGCGCCGCCCGCTGACCTCGGCGCAAAGCGAATATGCGCTGGCCGATGTCACCCATCTGCGGGTGATTTATGAATGGCTGGCCAAACAACTGGAAAAGAACGGGCGCAAGAAATGGGTCGAGGAAGAGCTGGCGCTCCTCTGCGATCCGGCGACCTATACCATCCACCCTGAAGATGCCTGGCAAAGGGTGAAAACCCGCACCACCTCGGGCCGCTTCCTGGCCGTCGTCAAGGAGTTGGCGCGGTTCCGCGAGGACTATGCCCAAGGCAACAACGTCCCGCGCAGCCGCGTGATGAAGGACGATGCGCTGCTTGAACTGGCCTCAACCCGGCCGACGACCATGGAAGAGCTGGGCCGCTCGCGCCTGTTGCAGCGCGAGGGGCGCAAGACCGAAATCGCCGAGGGGATCCTTGCTGCCATCAAGGCGGGGTTGGAAATGCGGCCTGAAGACATGCCGAAGCCCGACCTTGCGCGCGAACAGTTGCAGGTGAACCCGGCGCTGGCCGACCTCTTGCGCGTGCTCTTGAAGGCCAAGTCGGAATCCTTGGGCGTCGCGCCGCGGCTGATCGCCTCGGCCGGCGATCTGGATGCCATTGCGGCTGGCGAGCGCAATGTGGATGCCTTGAAGGGTTGGCGCGCCGAGGCCTTTGGCGATGATGCCATTCGTCTGTGCCGGGGCGAGATTGCCCTGTCGGCCAAGGGCAGCGAAGTGCGCGTGGTGCAGGTCTAGGCCGTCAGCGCCGGCTGGAGCGCGCGTTCTGCGCGCCCTGCACGACGATCTGGCTGACGCCCTCCAGTTTCACGTGCGAAAGATGCACCGCCACCGTCACCTCGCGCGTGCGCTGGGTGCCGACGGGCTTCGGCTCGGGCGGGGGCATGACGCGGAAATCAAACACCAGAACGCCCTTGTCATCGACAGGCCGCGCGACCAGCTCGGCCTTGTAATAGCCCTGCATCGGCGAGAGGCCGGTGGCGCGCACCAGGGCGCCGGTCGGCGTTTGTTCGATGGTCATGTCCCGCACCTGCTCAACCAGCGGCCGGGTGTCGGCCGGAACCGAGATGCCGAACTCCTCGACCCGTGCCTCTTGTGACCGCCCGAACCAGTTCAACGGGTTCAGACGCGACTCGCGGATCGCCCCGCAAGAGGTCAGCACCATCACGGCGGTCAGGGCAACAGTCAGAGGCAGGCGCATCGGGAGCTCGTCCTTGCAGATCACATGACTTGGGTAGCCCATCGCCGCCGCTTTGAAAAGGCCGCCGAGACTGGACAGCGCCGCCGTGGCGAATTAGCTGATGGGCAGATCAAGGAGCAGCACCATGGCCACCCCCGCCTTTGAAGAAATCGCCGAGACCTTCGAGTTTCTGGACGACTGGGAGGATCGCTATCGCCATGTGATCGAGCTGGGCAAGGCCATGGCCCCCCTGGACGACAGCTTCAAGGTGCCGGCGTTGAAGGTGGATGGCTGTGCCAGTCAGGTCTGGCTGCGCCCGGTGATCGCAGAGGGACGGTTCGACTTTCAGGGCGATTCGGATGCGATGATCGTGCGCGGCCTGATCGCGGTGCTGCATGCGCTTTATTCAGGGCTGCCCGTCGGGCAGGTGGCCGCGGTGGATGCGGCGGCCGAACTTGGTCGTTTGGGCCTGAACGAACACCTTTCGTCACAGCGGTCAAACGGGGTGCGCGCCATGGTGGAACGCATCCGCAAGGTCGCAGCCGAAGCCGCCTGACACGATTTTTCGTCGAAAAATCGCGCCCTGCGGTCAGACCGCTGCGCAGGCGGCCACGCACCACTGACGCGCCTCGGGCGACAGGCGCGGGCCCAGCTTTTCCAGAACAGCGGCGTGATAGGCGTTCAGCCAGTCGCGCTCGGCTGGTGACAGCATCTCTGTCACGACCAGCCGCCGGTCAAAGGGGACGTAGGTCAGCGTCTCAAACTGCAGCTGTTCCCGCTCATCATCGCCGCCGGGCAGCTTCGGTGCGGGTTCCACCACGATCAGGTTCTCCAGCCGGATGCCGAACTCGCCCTCGCGGTAATAGCCCGGCTCGTTCGACAGGATCATGCCGACTTCCAGCGGAACCTCCGAAATCCGGCTGATGCGCTGCGGACCCTCATGCACCGACAGGAAAGCGCCCACGCCATGGCCGGTGCCATGGTTGAAATCCTGCCCCGCCATCCACAGGGCGGCCCGTGCCAGCGGGTCCAGATCACGTCCGGCCAGCCCCTTGGGCCAGCGCACCCGCGAAATCGCGATCGTGCCCTGCAGGACGCGGGTATAGCAGGCGCGGGCATAATCGCCCGGATCGCCCACCGCGACGGTGCGGGTGATGTCGGTGGTGTGCATGCTGGCCGCCCGCACGGTCCTGCAATGGCCCGAGGATCGGGTGAACAGCCTGGGTCTGTCCGCGCTGACCATGAACATCAGCATGACCGAGTTGCAGGACCAGCTGGCCCAGCAAAGCCTGCCGCTGAGCTCGGCCCAGGTCGAGGCCATCGATGGCCATTCGCAAAAGTCGGTCGACATGCTCAAGAAACT
>JALQYS010000271.1 GCA_023254015.1 Paracoccaceae bacterium | reverse complement strand
AAAATGCTTCTGGCCGGGTATGGCCTGTGCCGTCAAGCTATCGCCTTTGTCGCCTCTCGCAACCCCAACGCTGCGTCATCCATGCCCCAGACCGAAAGCCTTTTGTCCGATGCCTCAGGCCTTGCCCGCGCGGCGGCGCTTCTGGCCGAGGGGGGCCTTGTGGCCTTCCCGACCGAGACGGTCTATGGCCTTGGCGGCGATGCCACGAACAGCCTTGCCGTGGCCGGCATTTACGAGGCCAAGGGCCGCCCGCGCTTCAATCCGCTGATCGTGCATGTCGCCGATCTTGCCATGGCGCAGCGATTTGTCATCCTTGACGCCCGCGCCCATGCGCTGGCCGCGGCCTTCTGGCCCGGCCCGCTGACTCTGGTCTTGCCGCTTTTGCCCGATACAGGCCTGTCGCCGCTGGTCACGGCCGAGCTGGACACCGTCGCCATCCGAATCCCGGCCCATCCGGTGGCGCAGGCGCTGATCCGCGCCTTTGGCGGCCCCCTGGCGGCGCCCTCGGCCAACCCTTCGGGCAAGGTGTCGCCCACCCGGGCCGAGCATGTGGCGCAGGGCCTTGGCGGGCGCATCGCCGCAATCCTGGACGGCGGCCCCTGCGCTGTGGGCGTGGAATCTACCATCTTGGGCCTTGATGGCCCTGCCACACTCTTGCGTCCCGGGGGGGTTGCCCTGGAAGAGATCGAGGCCCTGATCGGCCCTGTCGCCCGGCACAAGGCAGGGGGCAAGCTGACGGCACCCGGCCAGCTTGCCAGCCATTATGCGCCCTCGGCCGCGCTGCGCCTGAACGCCGGCCCCGAATCGGGGGCCATCCACATCGGCTTTGGCGCCGATACGCCCGCCGAGACGCCTCCGGGCGCGGCGACGCTGAACCTGTCGCCCGGCGGCTCCCTGCCCGAAGCCGCCGCCAACCTTTTTCACATGCTGCGCGAGGCTGACCGGCTGGCCGGTCCGGGCGGGCGGATCACCGTCGCCCCCATCCCCGACCACGGACTTGGCCGCGCCATCAACGACCGCCTCACCCGCGCCGCCGCCCCAAGGCCATAACGCGGCGCGTCACATCGCCCCCCCCATGTGCGGAGGGGATTGTGGTGGAGGCATCGCCCTGACAGGCCGCGGAAACAGTCCTGCCTGGACAGGGGGTTGAGAGCACGATGCCCCGTCGCGCTGAAAACGGCGGGGGCGGGGCGGAGGAGGCGAGCGGGTCGCGGTTCCGCCATCTGGACCTAGGCGCGCGCGGCGTTCGCGGCGCTTTGCACCGGTACCGGCCGCCCCTTGATTGCTCCGGAACGTCTGATCCGGTTTCCGGTCTCGGTCCGCGCCAAGAGGCGGCTGATGGGGTAGATGCAGTGTAACCTCTTGGGCCGCGGGTTCGTCGGCCTTGGCGTCGACGATCCGGTCTGGGTGCCGATGTCTTCCCCAAGGGCCGCACGACCCGGTACGATGGTTGCGCCTAATCGATAAAGCACTGCAAACGGATCGACCTGCGTCGGGACAAGGATCGACCGGATGGTTGTCAGATCCGCCTCCCAGCCGCATGAGGTCGAGAAACTGCGTCAGGCCGGCCTGACCTTTGCGCCATAAGACCCGAAACCGACCGTAGCCGGTTGCAGCGAAAGAAGCCTGCTCTGCGCCGCCCGCTTCTTCAGCGGCCTGTCAAAGGATCGTCACCGCCGCAGGGGCCAGACCATCCACCTCCACCACACAGGTCTCGCCCCGTGCAATCGGGCCGACGCCTGCCGGCGTGCCGGTCATGATGAGATCCCCCGGCGCCAGCGCCACCAGCCGCGACAGATGGGCGATGATCCCAGCGACTGGCCAGATCATCTCGGCCAAGGCCGCATCCTGCGTAACCTTGTCGCCAACCTGGCAGCGGATGCGCCCCATCGGCGCCGCCCCTGGCCGGATGGCGCCAATCACCGCCGATTGGTCAAAGCCCTTTGACATGTCCCAAGGCCGCCGCGCCGCTTTGGCTGCCGCCTGCAGGTCGCGCCGGGTCAGGTCGTTCCCGGCGGCATAGCCAAAGACCAGCGACAAGGCGTCGGCCTCTGCGACCTCGACCCCGGCCCGGCCAATGGCCACCACCAGCTCGGCCTCGTGGTGCAGCTCGGTCGTTGCGCTGGGGTAGGGGATCCGCGCCCCGCTTTCCACCACGGCATCAGCGGGCTTGCTGAAAAAGAACGGGGGTTCGGCGTCGGGATCATGGCCCATCTCGCGGGCGTGTTCGGCATAATTACGACCGACGCAGAAGATGCGCCGCACCGGGAACCGCTCGGCCCGCCCCTCGATCGCCACTGAGACCGGCGCGGGCGGAGGAAAGACGAAGGCAGTCATCGGGTCCGTCATTGGCCCAGCGTAAAGCAGGAGACGCCCTTGGCCTGCAGGCGCGAGCAGGCGATTTCCGCCTCGCGCTGGGTCAGGCCCAGCACATTCGCGTCAAACCCCTTGTTGCCGCGCACCACCTTGCGCAGGCCAGCGCCCAGCGTCGCCCCTTCAGCCAGCACCGTCTTGGTCAGGAAGCGGTCTGCCTCGCCCATACTGGAGAACCGGCCAACCGTAACGCCATAGTGCCGCCCGCCCGAGGTCGAAACGGTCACCACCTCGGTTTCCGCAACGGGCTCGGCCGCGGCAACCGCGGGTTCGGGTTCGGGGGCGTCATAGATCGGGGCCTGACGTTTCGGCGGGCGCGGGGCGACGGCCACCAGCGCAACCTTGGTTTCGGCCGCAGGGGCCGCGATCACCGTCAACTCCTGCGGAGCACTCTCTTCGGCCAAGGCCACGGCCTGGCCTTCAAGACCGTCGGCAGGGGCCGTCGGTGCGGTGGCTTCGGCCAGTGCGCCGGCAATGCTGTCCTGCATGGCGGCCACGGCCTCGCCCGCCGCCTCGCCCTGCTCGGGCCGCGCCATGGGCCGGGGCGAGGTGGCAACCGCCATCTGCACGCGCAGCGTCTTGGCGGCCCCGCCTTCAACCTCGGGCAGGGCCTCGTCAGTCTCGGCCCCGGCAATCAGCGCCTCGTCATCGGCAGGGGCGACCTTGGTCGGCGGCTCCTCGGCCACGTTCTTGCCCGCCTTGCGGAAGCCAAGGTCCAAGAGGTCAGCCATCCTGGCGTTGCGGTCGGCGGTGGATTTGCCGCCGAAGACCGTGGCGATGATCCGCACACCGTTCCGCTCGGCGCTGCCGGTCAGGTTGAAACCGGCCGCATCGGTATAGCCGGTCTTGATGCCGTCGGCGCCTTTGTAGGCGTCAAGAAAGCGGCGGTTGGTGTTGCGCACCTCGGCCATGCCCGCATCGGTCGTGCGGCGCGAGAAGATGTTGTAATACTGTGGGAAGTCGTAAAACAGGTGCCGGCCCAGGATCGACATGTCGCGCGTGGTCGACAGATGCCCCT
>JALQYS010000179.1 GCA_023254015.1 Paracoccaceae bacterium | reverse complement strand
CTGGAAGGCGTCCGAGCCGATCAGGTGCGTGGGCACCTGGCCTGTGATGCACACAAGCGGGATTGAGTCCATCAGCGCATCGGTCAGGCCCGTCACGGTATTGGTGGCGCCGGGCCCCGAGGTGACAAGCAACACGCCGGGCTTGCCGGAGGCCCGCGCATAACCCTCGGCGGCGTGGGCGGCGCCCTGTTCGTGGCGCACCAGCACATGGCGGATGTCGTTTTGCTGGAAGATCTCGTCATAGATCGGCAGCACCGCGCCGCCCGGATAGCCGAAAACGACGTCCACGCCCTGATCCTTCAGGGCCTGAACCACCATCCTCGCGCCGGTCATCGCCTTGGTCATCGGTCTTTCCTCATCTTGGCCGCAAGAGGCGGCCTTTCTCAACAAAAAGCCCCCGGGGGGTGAACCGGGGGCGCATGGGAGCCGTGATGGACTGTCGTTACCGACCCATGCGCCACTGCCCTACGATTACGATTAGTGCGCGCATCGTCGCCCCCTTGCCTTCGAGGCGGACCTTATGGCGGGCGGCAAGGGGCGTCAACCGCAAATCGTCGCGGAAAATGTCGCAGGGGTGGCCAAAATTGAAGTTTTGTTGCGGCTGATTGGGGCTTCCCGGCAATATTCGGAAATCTCGCATGACTGCACAGGGCTTGCGCGCCAATGAATCGCCTTGGGGGCTTCCGTCTGCGGGGGCAAGCGCCTAAGCCTTGGCCCGACCATCCCGCTTTCCCGGGGTGACTGACAGGAGTGTTGACGGATGAAGCTGTATTATTCCCCTGGTGCCTGCTCGCTGGCCTCGCACATCGCCCTGCAAGAGGCCGGTGCGGCCTTCTCGCTGGAAAAGGCCGATCTGCGCGCCAAGAAAACCGAAAGCGGCGCCGATTTCCTGGCGATCAACCCGCGCGGGGCGGTTCCGGCGCTGCAGCTGGACAGTGGCGATGTGCTGACCGAAGGCGTGGCGATCATGCAATATGTCGCCGACAACGCCAAATCCCCGACGACGCCGGCCCAGGGCACGGTGGAGCGCGCCCGCCTGCATGAGGCGCTGAACTATGTCGCCTCCGAGGTGCACAAGGCCTATTCGCCCTTCTTCGGCCCGATCTCGGAAGAGGCGAAGGCCGCGCAAGTCGCGCTGCTGAACGGCCGTCTGGCGGTGATCGAGGGCAAGCTGGCCGATGGCCGCGCCTTCCTGACCGGCGAAACCTACAGCCCCGCCGATGGCTATCTGTTCACCGTCACCAACTGGTCGGGCATGATCGGCCATGACCTGTCGGGTTTCCCCCGGATCAACGCGCTGCGCGACCGTGTCGCGGCCCGTCCGGCGGTGCAGGCCGCGCTGAAGGCCGAAGGCCTGATCTGACCTTGGGTCACCTTGGGGTCGCGTCGCCTGCATGGCCGGGCGGCGCGGCCCCTTGCCTGCCGTGGTCAGAAAGAATGACCAGAATCCGCGCATCCAACAAGAAAACAGTTCTCAACCGTAGGGTGGCTGGTTAGCATCTCCGCACTCATAATCGGCCCGCAGCCTCGGGCCAGAACAGCGGAGGATACCCCACTCATGGATCGTCGTTCCTTTCTGACCAAAGCCACCCTTGGGGGGGCCGCAGCCGCCGGGGCCGCAACGCTTGCCGCCCCCGCCCTGGCCCAATCGGCCCCCAAGATCACCTGGCGGGTGACCTCGTCCTTCCCCAAGGCGCTGGACACCATCTTTGGTGCGGCCGAGGTGATGGCGAAATTCGTCTCCGAGGCGACCGACGGCAACTTCACCTTGCAGGTGTTCCCCGCGGGCGAGCTGGTGCCCGGCCTTGAGGCCGCCGATGCCGTTTCGGCCGGCACGGTCGAGGCCTGCCATACCGTTCCCTACTACTTCTGGGGCAAGGACCCGACCTATGCGCTGGGCGCCGCCGTGCCCTTTGGTCTGAATGCGCGGCAGATGTCGGCCTGGTTCCACTATGGCGGCGGCATCGACATGATGAACGAATTCTACGCCACCCAGAACCTGATCGCCTTCCCGGCGGGCAATACCGGGGTGCAGATGGCGGGCTGGTATCGCAAGGAGATCAACTCGGTCGCCGACCTGCAGGGCCTGAAGATGCGGATCGGCGGCTTTGCCGGCAAGGTGATTGAGAAGCTGGGCGTGGTGCCGCAGCAGATCGCGGGCGGGGATATCTATCCCAGCCTCGAGAAGGGCACCATCGACGCTGCCGAGTGGGTCGGCCCCTATGATGATGAAAAGCTGGGCTTCTACAAGGTTGCGCCCTTCTACTACTA
>JALQYS010000570.1 GCA_023254015.1 Paracoccaceae bacterium | reverse complement strand
TCATCTCGTCGGGAAGGTGCAGCGTCAGGCGGTCCTGGGCAATCCCCAGCGCATGGGCCAAGAGAAGCCGGGCCTCCAGCGCTGCATCCTCGATCCCGCCTGCGCGCAGGCGCGGGCTGGCCAGACGCAGGGCCTCGGCCCCCGTCATCCTTCCATCTCGGCCAGTTTCGCGGCCTGATCATGGGCAATCAGCGCGTCGATCACCTCGGTCAGGTCGCCCTGCATGATCTGGCCCAGCGAATAGAGCGTCAGGTTGATGCGGTGGTCGGTCATCCGCCCCTGCGGAAAGTTGTAGGTGCGGATGCGTTCGGAGCGGTCGCCACTGCCGACCTGCGCCTTGCGGTCGGCAGCGCGGGCCGAGTGCAGGCGTTCGCGCTCGGCCTCGTAAAGACGGGCGCGCAAGACCTGCATGGCGATCTCGCGGTTGCGGTGCTGCGACTTTTCCGAACTGGTCACGACGATGCCCGAGGGCAGGTGGGTGATGCGCACCGCCGAATCGGTGGTGTTCACGTGCTGCCCGCCGGCACCGGACGAGCGCATGGTGTCGATCCGGATGTCGCTGGCCGGGATGTCGATATCCACCTCTTCCGCCTCGGGCAGAACGGCCACGGTGGCGGCCGAGGTATGCACCCTGCCCTGCGCCTCGGTTTCCGGCACGCGCTGCACGCGATGGACGCCGCTTTCGTATTTCAGCCGGGCATAGACGCCCTCACCCGAGACAAGGGCGGTGAATTCCTTGATGCCGCCGAGGTCGGAGGCCTGATGCTCCAGCACCTCCCAGCGCCAGCCCATGCGTTCGGCATGGCGTTGATACATGCGTACCAGATCGCCCGCGAAAAGCGCCGCCTCGTCGCCGCCGGTGCCGGGGCGGATTTCCAGGATCGCCGGCCGGGCGTCGGCGGCATCTTTCGGCAAAAGCGCCAGCCGCAGCCGGTTTTCCATCTCGGGGATGCGCGCCTTGAGATCCGGGATCTCTTCCTCGGCCAGGGCCTTCATGTCGGGGTCGGCCAGCATCGCCTCGGCCTCGGCCAGATCGGTCAGGGCGCGGTTATAGGCGGCGATCTCTTCGACCACCGGCTTCAGCTCGGAATACTCGCGCGAGATGCGGGCAATCTCGGCCGGGGCGGCGCCCGCGTTCAGCCGCGCCTCGAGAAACTCGAAACGTTGGGTGATCTGGGCAAGTTTATCCTGCGGAACCATGGGCCGGGTTTGGCCTGTTCGCGCCAAAGGGTCAAGCCCCCGGGGCTGGGCGGCAGCAGTCGGACGCGAAGCAGTCGGGCGGAACAGGAAAGGCAGCGCCTTTCCCCGCCCGAAGAAGGCACCGCCCCGCAAGACAGGCTCCGCCAACATGACATGAGGCCAGCGCCTGCCCCGGCGGGCGAGAAGCGCCCGCCATGGGCGGGGCGGGCGCGGGCCGGGACTTGTGGTCCCGGCGGTGCACTTGGATAAAATGGTGCGTGGCCCCGGCGATGGCCGGGTCCAAGGTTTACGATGCGCGGAAGCCTCAGGCCGCCGCCTGCTCTGCTTCCTCGGCCGACTGCCGCGCCCACATGGCCGCGTATTTGCCGCCCATGGCCAGCAATTCCTCATGCGTGCCCTGTTCGGTCACGCGGCCCTCTTCCAGCACCATGATGCAATCGGCATCGGCAATCGTCGACAGCCGGTGGGCGATGGTGATGACGCTGCGGCCCTGCCCCATCTCGGACAGGCTTTCCTGGATCGAGCGTTCGGTCTGGGTGTCCAGCGCACTGGTCGCCTCGTCCAGAATCAGGATCGGCGGGTTCTTCAACAGCGTCCGCGCAATGCCCACGCGCTGCTTTTCCCCGCCCGACAGTTTTAACCCCCGCTCGCCCACCGCCGTGTCATAGCCTTCGGGCAGCGACAAAATGAAATCATGGATTTGCGCGGCCTTGGCTGCCGCCACCACCTCGGCCTCGGTGGCATTGTCGCGCCCATAGGCGATGTTATAGCGGATCGT
>JALQYS010000561.1 GCA_023254015.1 Paracoccaceae bacterium | reverse complement strand
CTTAAACCGCTCTGGCATCCCCGCCGCGGGACAGCACCAGGAAGGATGACATGACGCACTCGGTCTGGATGTTCCTGCCATCCCCCCTCCAGCGCCGCACGCTGCTCCGCTTCGGCGCGGCCATGGCCATCGGTAACCTCGTCTGGGAAATGGCGCATATGCCGCTCTACACGGTCTGGCAGACGGGAACCCGGAGCGAGAGCGCATATGCCGAGATGCATTGCGCGCTGGGTGATATCCTGATCGCGACAGCCTGCCTTGGGGGCGCGGTCTCCCTCCTTGGCCGTCACGGCTGGCCCGGGCGGGGCTACGCGAAGGTTGCCGCAACCACCATCTTGGTGGCCATTTGCTATACCATCTTCTCCGAATGGCTGAATGTAGAAAGCAGAGGAACATGGGCCTATCGGGACTTTATGCCGAGGCTGCCGATCCTCGGGACCGGGCTCACCCCAGTCCTGCAATCGCTCGTCGTTCCTTCCGTCGCCTTTTGGTGGGCAAAGCGGGGCATCGCCGGGGAATCTTCATAGTCTTCAATGGACCGCGGGAGACTTATCCGACGCTTTGGGCGGCAAGCGACCTCGACGTAGAAATGGGCGGAAGGACTAAGCCGCTCCGCGGCATTGGCGCCTGTGGCTGGCGTTCGGTTCCCAATTCAGCGTTGCTCTTTGTGTGAGGCCTTTCTGGGCTGACGATGTGGGTCTTTCCACCCGTCAGACAGGAGGTTTCGATGAAGGAGGAGAAGACCACCCCGCTGCGCCAGCGGATGATTGAGGACATGCATATCCGCGGGTTGTGCGAGAAGACCCAGCAGGGGCACATTCGCTGCGTGAAGCATTTCGCGTCTTTCCTGGGGCGATCTCCGGATACAGCCACGCCAGAGGATCTGCGGGCCTATCAGTTGCAGATGACGAAGGACCTGGTGTCAGCCACCACGTTCAATGTGCGCATCATTTCGCTGCGGTTCTTTTTCGGCGTCACCTGCGGGCGCGAGGAGATGAAGCGATACATGCAGTTCCATCGCCAGCCGCGGAAGTTGCCGGTGGTGCTGAGCGTGGAAGAGGTCGCAAAGCTTCTGGCCTCGGTGCCGGGGCCCGGATTGAAGTATCGGGCAGCCCTTGGCATCAGCTACGGGGCGGGGCTGCGGGCCTCGGAGGTCTGCAACCTCAGGGTCCGCGACATCGACAGCCAGCGCATGCTGATCCATGTCGATCAGGGCAAGGGCAGCAAGGACCGGCAGGCCATGTTGTCGCCCAGCCTGCTTGAGGTGCTGCGGCAATATTGGCGCGAGTCCCGTCCCGAAGGCTGGCTGTTTCCGGGCAAGCCAAAGATCTCGCCATTGTCACCCCGACAACTGAACCGAGCCTTCATGGCGGCCAAGGATATGGCAGGGATCACGAAGCCAGCGACCCTGCATACACTGCGCCACAGCTTCGCCACGCACCTGTTGGAGGCCAACACCGACGTGAGGGTGATCCAGGTGCTGCTGGGTCATGCCAAGCTCAGCACCACGGCGCGCTATGCCCATGTCGCCACCAAGACGATCCAGAGCACTGTCAGCCCCTTCGAGCAGATGAAGCTTGTCCAGGACCGGGTGCTCCGATCCGTTGGGCCGGACTGACGCCGGGGCTGCGTGCCCCGGCCATCGCTGGAACTGGCTGACATCTTCCGCACCCATGGCCCTGCGTGGCGGCAGGCCAATGCGGGGCATGTCAGCCTGACCCAGCTCAAGGTGATGTCGGCCATCGAAGCCTGCCGAACCGAGGCACTCGGCGGGCATGTGGCCGGTTGCGCCAGCTGCGGCCATCAGCACATCGCCTATAATTCCTGCAAAAACCGGCATTGCCCCAAATGCCAGGGCCCGGCGGCGCGGGACTGGATGGCCGCGCGCGCCGCGGACCTGCTGCCCGTGGAGTATTTCCACGTCGTCTTCACCCTCCCGGCCGAGATCGCGCAGATCGCCTTCTGGAACAAGAAGGCGGTCTATGACCTGCTGTTCCGTGCCTCGGCCGAGACGGTTCTGACCCTTGCCGCTGATCCCAGACGCCTTGGCGCGCGGCTCGGCATGACGGCGGTGCTGCACACCTGGGGCTCGGCGCTCACCCACCATCCCCACATCCATATGATCGTCCCCGGCGGCGGCTTGTCGCCCGACGGCACCCGCTGGATTGCCTGCAAGCAGGGCTTTTTCTTTCATGTTCGGGTGCTGTCGCGGTTGTTCCGGCGCCTGTTTCTTGAGGGGCTTCTCGCCTTGCACCGCGCCGGGGAACTCGCCTTCTTCGGCGATCTGGTGAACCTTGCAGACCTCGCCAGCTTCACCACCTGGTTGGCCCCGTTCCGCAAATCCGAATGGGTGGTCTATGCCAAGCCCCCCTTCGGCGGCCCCGAGGCGGTTCTGGCCTATCTCAGCCGTTACACCCACCGCGTCGCCATATCGAACAACCGCCTTGTCAGCGCCGAAGCCGGGACCGTCACGTTTCGCTGGAAGGATTACCGCATCAAACAGGGCGACAGGCAAAAGGTGATGCGCCTCGCCACCGACGAGTTCATCCGCCGGTTCCTGATCCATGTCCTGCCCGACGGCTTCCACCGCATCCGGCATTACGGCCTGCTGGCAAGTGCCAGTCGCAGGGCCAACATCGCGAGGATCCGCACCCTGCTCGGAGCGGCTCAACCCGCCCCGGCAC